>CAMLNE010000330.1 GCA_946481265.1 uncultured Panacagrimonas sp.
GTTCATCTACGACCAGTCTCTCATCACCGATGAACTGATCCAGGGCCGCTGGGAAAATATTCAGCGCAGCCCGGAACATCTGAAGAACTTCCTGATCAGCGCGCAGAAGGTGCCGCTGTCGGCCTGGGATGTGTCGCATCGCTTCGGGGAGATCAAGTCCAAGACCCTGGTGGTATGGGGGCGCGACGACCGTTTCGTGCCCCTGGACCACGGGCTGAAAATCATCTGGGGCGTAGCCGATGCGCACCTGCACGTGCTGCCGCGCTGCGGGCATTGGGCGCAATGGGAGCACGCCACCGCCTTCAATCGACTGACCCTGGATTTCCTCGGGAACCCGTGATTTTCCCGGGAGTGCGTTCCTGAGCGGGACGCACTCCCTCACGGTCGGAAGTACTGCATGAGCCCTTCACTCGCACGATCCTATGTCGTCCTGACGACGCTGCTGTCCGCGTATTTCGTCGCGCTCTGGTGGGTCGTGACGCGGGGCCCCTCGGCGAGCGTCGATCCCGCCGTGCTGGTCCGGCCGGTGATCGCACTCGTGGCCCTGACGGCCGTCGTCTGGATTCTGATGTTCGTCTTTCGCAATCTGACCGTGATCCGGGGCAGGGTGTCGGTCGATTACTACAAGGCGTTCCGGGGGCCGGAAGCGCCCGACGACTGGGTCGAGCGCCCGGCGCGCACGTTCATGAATCTGCTCGAGACTCCGGTCCTGTTCTATGTCGTCTGCGTCCTGATGCTTGTGATGCACAGGTGCGATGCCGCGCAGCTTCAACTGGCATGGATCTTCGTTGGCGTGCGCGCGCTGCACGCGATCATCTACATCGGCTTCAACCATGTGCCATCGAGACTCGGCGCCTACGTGGCGAGCTGCGTCGCCCTCGCGGTGATGTGGTTCCGCTTCTCGGCCCAGGTCCTGTAGCCTGCGCGCGGCCCGACGAACCCTTGATTCTGGAGGCGGTGGCAGTGCTCTCAGACTGCCGGCAGTCGTTCCCGTCCAGGAAACAATTGCTCGGCAAAACGAGTTGCTGTCCTCGTAGTGCATTCGGCAGCGACAGCGGGCCACCAAACAGCTTCCGCGATATGACATGCGCGTTCACGGCGACCCCTTGGGTCGTGCAGATAATCAGGCCGCGTCACGCTCAGCGTTCCTCGCAGGCTTTGCACGCAGTGAAGTCTTGGATCCGTACGCGGGGTTGACGGCCTTGCGGAATCGGTTCATGACCTTCGCGTTGAAGGTTTCGGCGACAGTCGGTGCCGCACGCTTGAAAAGATCCATGATGTAGGTCTCCGGCGTCACCAGCACGCGCATGTCGTTGTTCTCGATCGCACGCACGATCTTGCCGGCAACCAGTTCCGGCGGACGCCCATATCGCTCGAACCACTCGACCATGCGGCCCTGCAGCGCACTGTCCGCGACTTGGCTGCTCTTGGCGATGTTGGTGCGGATCATGCCCGGATGCACCGACGTGACGCCGACATTGCGGCCAGCCAGCTCCGCGCGCAGCGACTCCGAGAAGCCGCGTACGGCGAACTTGGTCGTGCCGTAGGACACCATACCTGGCGTCGAGATGATGCCGGCGAGGCTGGAAATGTTGACGATATGGCCTTCGCCGGCACGCAGCATCATTGGCAGGAACATCTTGGAACCGTAGACCACACCCCACAGGTTGATGTCGACGACCTTCTCAAAATCCTCGAGGCTGCCATCGACAAAGTCGTCGAGGATGCCGATGCCGGCATTGTTGACGACGATGTCCACGCGCCCGTGCTTGGTGTCGATCTCGTCGGCGAACGCCTGCATCCGGCTCTTGTCTGCAACGTTGACGACGTGAACGCTGGACGAGCCACCGATGCCGGCGATCAGCTTCGCGGTTTCGCGCATGCCGGCTTCATTGATGTCTGCCAGCACCAGCGTCGCGCCCTTGCGGGCAAGAGCGATGCTGGTGGCGCGGCCAATACCACTGCCGGCACCGGTAACGACGGCGATTTTTCCTTTGATCTTTTTCATTTCAGTTCTCCAAATAGTTCAGAACGACAGTTAGGTCCGGACCTGCCGGCCCCATGCTCAGCAGGCGGTATGGCCTCCATCGACGACCAGATCCGCACCGGTGACAAAGCTGGCTTCTTCGGAAGCCAGAAAAAGTACAGCGTTGGCAATCTCGCGCGGCTGTCCCAGACGACCCATCGGCACACGGGCCAACAGGGCTTGCTGGAATTGCTGCGCCATTTGCTCGCCCAAGGCGCCGACAGCGCCGGCAACCATTGCCGTTTCTATAAAACCGGGGCACACGCAATTGATGCGGATGTTGTAGCCGGAGCGGGCGCAGTGAATCGCCGACGATTTTGAAAACAGGCGAACGCCACCCTTTGCCGCGTTGTAGGCCATCGCGATCTGCTCGCCGATCAATCCCTCGATCGAGGCGATGTTGACGATCGAGCCACCGCCACGCGCCTTCATCTTGGGGATGGATTTCTGCGTCCCCGTCATCACCGCGCTGAGGTTGATATCGATGGTCTTCTGCCATTGCTCCGGCGTGCAAGACTCGATGGTGCCCATCTGCGCGATGCCGGCATTGTTGACGGTGACGTCAAGGCCGCCCCAGCGTTTCTCGATATCATCCAGGACGGCGTCCCACCGCGATGCCACCGTCACATCATGGACCTGAAACGCAGCCCGTTCGCCGAGACGACGGACCTGAGACTCCCCCGCCTCGGCGTCGATATCGCTCAACATCACCCGCGCGCCCGCCTCGATCATCCGCTCGGCAACCGCCAAGCCAATGCCGCGTGCGGCTCCGGTCACCAATACGCTCTTGCCATCCATTCGTGCCATCGACAGCTCTCCACGGATACTGAAAAGGGATTCGTTGTGCGGTCCGCCCATGGGCGTGTGCGTCGCGCGCCGTGCCGCTACATCGCTGACAGGCCGACGTCGACGACATGCTCGGCGCCGGTCGTCCAGCGCGAAGCATCGCTGGCGAGGTAGAGCACCGCGTCAGCGACGTTGTCGGGTTCGCCGGTCCCGATCGGATGCAGGCTCTGCATCATCGTTTCGGCGGTCGCCAGGTCCGCAACCAGGCCCAGCTTGACAATGCCCTGGATCACGCTCATGCCCATGTCGGTCTTGACGATGCCGGGGTGGACCGAATTGACACGGATACCGGTCTGCAACTGGCCGCACTCCACGGCCGCAGCTTTGCTGAGCAGGCGCACCGCACCCTTGGTCGCGCAATAGCCGGACAGACCGGTGAAGCCGATCATGCCGCCGACCGACGACAGGTTGACGATGCTGCCGCCCTTGCCCGCGCAGCCACCGGGACGCATCGCCCGAATGCCGTGCTTGAGTCCGAAGAACACGCCTTCGACATTGACGGCGAGCAGGTGCCGGAATTCCTCCTGGGTCATGTCGGCAATGAAACGCATGATCTCGACGCCCGCGTTGTTGACGAGCACGTCCAGTCCGCCCAGGCGACTGACGGTGGTTGCCGCGGCCGCCTCCCACTCGGCCTCGCTGCTGACATCGTGCTGCAGCGAATCGGCCTGCCCGCCGGATTTGACGATCTGCGTCGCCATGGCCCGCGCCGAGTCGCCGACGATATCGGTCAGCATCACCTTGGCCCCGGCGCGCGCGAGCGTGCTGGCAATGCTGGCACCGATGCCGCGGCCCGCGCCGGTGACCAGGGCGACTTTGCCTTCGAGGCGGTAGGGGTTCTGCGTGCTGCTCATGGTGATCTGTCTCCTTGTGATTTGGCTTTCTGCACTGCGACAGCGGCGGCGCTCAGGCCGGGGTTGTGGCGCTCGCTTCGATGATTCTCACGTGCCCGCTTACGCCATGCGGGATGCCGACGAGCTGAGCGTTGAAGTCGCGCGGATCGAGCAGGCTGGCCTCGCCAAAGCCGCTTTCGAGCAGCGCCGCCCGCGCCTGTTCCGCCGAGGTGAAATGCAGGCTCACCCGCCCTTTGACGAAAATCGACAGGAGCTTGATGAAGGTCATCACGCCGGGTCCGCGCGTCTCCGAAGACAGATGCAGGTCTGCCCAGTAGTAGCCGCGCGCAAACGGCGCAAGCGCACGGGCGAAGCGCTGCCAGATGCCGCAGACGACGTCCTCGGTAAAGTAGTTCAGCAAACCCTCGGTGATGATCGCCAGGCCCTGCGTGGTATCCAGCGTCGCGACCAGCGCGGCCAAGCTTT
Source organism: uncultured Panacagrimonas sp. (assembly GCA_946481265.1). The sequence goes on from CAMLNE010000330.1 coordinate 4,192, forward strand.
CCGGACCGTCATCAGCCAGGGCATCGAGATCGACCACGCGATGGTTCGGCGCCAAGGGTCCGATGCGCGCAAGCGCTTCGCGCTTGCGCAGCGCCATGCCCGGCAGATCAGCCTCGATGTAGGTCAGGCGATCTGCGTAGCGCTGGCTGAACTGCCAGCCGCGTGGCGACAGGCCGGCGGCAATCTCCACGATCTGCGTGATCCGCCCCGACTCGATCGCCTCGCTCAGCTTCAGATCGATCAGCCGATGCCGCGTCATC
>CAMLNE010000331.1 GCA_946481265.1 uncultured Panacagrimonas sp.
CGGTCCTGGAGTGCCTGCGCGACGCCAAGTTCCTCGTAGCGCTCCTGCACGCCGTCGATCTCGAAGATGTCCACCTCGGGGCTCAGGTCCAGCTTGAGGAAGGCCGGCACGCGATTCCGGTCGATACCCGCCAGGCGGCCTTCGCGGTGCTGGTGGCTCTGCAACGCCGCCACCGTCACCACGTCGACGTAGTCGGCCGGTCCCTCGTGCGTGCGGGCGAAATCCATCCAGCGGCTGGGTACCTCGACCAGTACTTCGGGAAAGTCCCAGGCCTGCAGCACCATGCGTCCCACCCGCGGCTGCAGGCGACGGATCGCGCGATCCAGGGCTGCCGGCTCGGGCAACTCGTCGCCCAGGTTTTCGGCCATGCGGATTACCGGCAGCGTGCCGATCTCGTGGGCGAGGCCGGCGAGCATGGCCAGCTCGGGCCTGAGCATCGTGCAGTGCGAGGCCAGCACCTGTGCCAGCGCGGCCACCTCGAGGCTCTGCGTCCAGCTGCGATGCAGGCGTTCCTTGAGTCCCGGCGAGCGCGAGAAGAACAGCTGCTCGAGGGCCAGGCCGGTGACCAGGCTGCGGATCAGCGCCATGCCCAGCCGCGTGACCGCCTGCTGCAGGCTGTCGATCTTGCGGCCGCCGCAGATGGCGCTGCTGTTGGCGACGCGCAGCAGGCGCACCGCAATGGCGGGATCGCGGCCGATCTCGATCGCGAGCTGCGAGGCGGTGGCCTGCTCGTCCTGGGTCACGCGGCTGATGCGCATGGCCACTTCGGGCAAGGTCGGCAAGGTCAGCCGGTCCTGCGTCAGCGCATCGACCACCGCGCGGTACAAGCGTTCTTCCTGAAACATGGCGGCCGAGGGTGAGGGAGTTGTCCCTGCTCATCGGCCTGCGATCACGATTCCGCAGCCGACGCCGACGAACGGCCGCGTGCGCGCCGCCAGCGGTGCGTCGCCAGGTGCGCGGAGCCAGGCCTGCGCACCCTCGTCAGCGTAACGCCGCCTACGCGCGGCACGCCTTTCACCGCCTATGCGGCGACGGCTCTGGCCTCGTGCGCGCGGTCGAGCATCACCCGGCCGAAGCGCTGCTGCCCGTACTCCGGCGTGTAGGCACCGTCCTGCCAGGCCATGCGGCCGGCGATCATCACGCCGCTGACCACCCCCTCCGGACGATTGACGAGCTGGCGCGCCTCGAAGCAGTCGCGCCAGACGAAGTGGTAGGTCTTCTCCGGATCCCAGCTGCGCAGCTTGTCGGGATCGATCAGCACCAGGTCGGCCGCCGCGCCGGGTTCGAGCCGGCCGGCATCGATGCCGAGGAAGTCGGCCGGCTCGCGGGTCAGGCGGCGCACGGCCTGCCCGACCCGCTCGACACCGTCTTCCTGCGCGATCTTCAGCGTGCGCAGGTTGCCGTCGAAGAACGCCATGTTGGTCAGGTGCGCGCCGCTGTCGTTGAAGCCGGGCAACAGCAGCGGGTGGAACAGCAGGCGCTTGACCACCCGCGGATCGCGGTTGGCGGTCACGGTGGACCAGCGCAGGCGCGTATCGAACTGGCGCAGCAGCTGCAGCATGAAGCCGGCCTCGTCACAGGGATCGGGCATGCGTGCGAACACCTCGGCCTCGATTCCCTGCGGTCTTGCCTCATCGCCGGCCTGCCAGGCGCGCAGGCGCTCGTAGGCCCACTGCAGCGTCTGGCCCTCCCACTCCGGCACCGGGCTCTCGTCGAGCCGCATGTCGCGCAGGTCGCGGGACAGCACGTTGCTGTCGATGCGCAGCCAGCGCTTCAGGCGCGCCAGGCTGAAACCCTGCTTGCCGTGATTCCACATGCGACCAAACTCCGCCGCCCAGGCCGGATCGTTCATCAGGCGCTGGCGACCGGCGCGATCCTCCAGGTCCAGCTCGTTGAGGCGGCGCAGCACCGGCACCTCCTCGGCCAGCGGCGTGATCGCGCCGTCGGCCCAGGTGCGGAACGCGGCGCCGAGCGCCTGCAGGCGGAAGCGCCCGTCGTAGAGCCTCGAGTTGAGCAGGCGCGTCATGAACAGCGCCGCCCGCAGCAGCAGCCGGTTCATGTGCAGGTCCAGCGCCGCCACCGCCGCCAGCTTCAGGGGCTTGCCGTGCAGGCGGCCCGAGGTCAGCGAGAAGGTCTTGAACACCTGCGCGGGACTGTCCTTGGGCGGGGTGGCCTGCCACACCCGCTCCCAGCGCCGCACGATGCCGGTCAGGAATTTCAGCTCGCCGAAGCTGGCGAACTGGGTTGGGATCTGCTTGTGCGTGTTCGGCTGGTTGGCGAGGTAGTGGAAGGGCAGCGCGTCGGTGGAGAAGCCCACGTAGCCCTCCTGCATGCCCTTTTCGAGCAGCGCGCCCATCCGCGCCAGTTCCGCCTCGGTCGGCTCGCGCGACACCGAGTCCTGCAGGCCCATCACCTCGATGCGCAGCATCGAGTGCGGGATCATCGGCACCAGGTTGGGGCCCAGGGCCTTGGTGTCGAAATGCTCGAGGTAGGCCCCGGAGTCGCTCCAGGTGGCCCGGTCGGCGACCTTGGCCAGCACGTGCCGCGGCACATTCTCCACGCGTGCGAAGCAGTCGACGATCGGATCCGCGCCGTCGCGCCGCTGGTTGCCGAAGGCCAGGCCCAGCGAGCAGTTGGCGACCAGCACGGTGGTGGTGCCATGGCGCACCGCCTCGGGCAGCTGCGGCTCGATCTCCACTTCCAGGTCGAAGTGGGTGTGGATGTCGAGCAGGCCCGGCATCAGCCAGCGTCCCTGCGCGTCGATCACCTTGTCCGCCTGCGCCGGGGGCAGCTCCGCCCCGATGGCCGCGATGCGCCCCTCGCGGACCGCCACGTCCGCGCGCAGCGGCGCCGCGCCGGACCCATCGAACATCAGCGCGTTGCGTATCAGCGCATCCCAGCGCCCCTGGCCGCCACCGTCCATTGCACTCTCCTTCACCGCGTCCGCGATCGGCACCCGCTTCATGGAGCCATCGCAGGCCAGCCTAGTTCCCGCAGGGCAGGACGCAGATAGCAATAACGGCCCAGCCCGGCGCGATCGGCCAGGCCATGCCCAGGACAGGATCAGCCTGCCCGATCCAGCATCGCCGTCGTCGAATAGCCGGCGTGGAAGTCGAGCACGACCACCTCGCCACCGTTGGCCCTCACCACCTCGTGGCCGGCGATCTGTTCGGGCTTGTAGTCGCCGCCCTTGACCAGCACCTGCGGCAGCACCCGGCCGATCAGGCGGGCCGGCGTGTCTTCCGCGAACGGCACCACGAAATCCACGCAGCGCAGTCCGGCCAGCACGCGCATGCGATCGGCGCAGCGGTTCACCGGCCGCGTCGGACCCTTCAGGCGGCGCACGGAATCGTCCTCGTTGACCGCCACCACCAGCAGGTCGCCCAGCGCTCGCGCGGCCTCCAGGTAGCGGACGTGGCCGACATGCAGCAGGTCGAACACGCCGTTGGTCATGACCACCGTCTGCCCGCGCGCGCGCGCCGTGGCCAGCCGCGCCAGCAGGCGCTCCTCGTCGAGCAGTGCGTCCTCGCCCGGCGCCGGCCGCTGCAGGGCGAGCTCGAGCTCGGCGCGCGACGCCGTGGCCGTGCCCAGCTTGCCCACCACGATGCCCGCCGCGATGTTGGCCAGGCGCACGGCGTCGGCCAGGTCCATCCCGGCCGCCAGCGAGCCGGCCAGCGTGGCGATCACGGTGTCGCCGGCGCCGGTGACATCGAACACCTCACGCGCCTCGGTGGGCAGGTGCAGGGGCGGCTTGCCCGGCCGCAGCAGGCTCATGCCCTTCTCGCTGCGCGTCACCAGCAGCCCCTGCAGCTGCAGGTCAGCGAGCAGCCGCGCGCCCTTTTCCAACAGGCTGCCGTCGTCCGGGCAGGGACCGACGATCGCCTCGATCTCGGCCACGTTGGGCGTGAGCAGGGTGGCGCCGCGATAGCGCGAGAAGTCGATCCCCTTGGGATCCACCACCACCGGCTTGCCCAGGGCGATCGACTGCGCGATCAGCGCCTGCACGTCGACCAGGGTGCCCTTGGCGTAGTCGGACAGCACCGCCACCTGCGCCTCGGCCAGTGCCACCGTGAAATCCTCGATCAGCCGGGCGCGATCGAAGGCACCCTCCGCGGCGTAGGACTCCTCGAAATCCAGGCGGATCACCTGCTGGTTGCGCGACAGCACGCGCAGCTTGGTGATGGTCGGCAGTCGCGGGGACTCGAGGAAGTCCACCTCGACGCCGACGCGCTTCAACTGGTTGGAGAGCGAGGTCGCGGCCGGATCGCGACCCAGTCACGATGGCGGCGCAATCCGAGCAGCAAGTCGTAGCCACGGTCCGGGGAGCTGAACGCGAGCGACCGAATCTCGGCCGTCGTCGGTTCGCCGACCCGATGCGCCTCTACGAGTTCCTGCACGCCCGGCACGACGTCACCCCCCAGCTGACGCAGGAGCGCTCCAAGCGCACCC
>CAMLNE010000332.1 GCA_946481265.1 uncultured Panacagrimonas sp.
CAGATCAGTAGATTGAAGCGGATTCTCCGGCGACCTGTGAGAAATGCGGGCTAGCTGCGCGCCGAGGCGAAGGCCTGCCGCATCAGCAGGAATATCGCGATGATCGAGATCACCGCGAACAGCAGCGCCGGCGCCAGGCCGACGATCGAGGCCAGGTTGGATTCGCCAAGCCGGTTGTCGGCGAAGCTCAGCGCCCGGTTGGGCGCCAGCAGCGCCGCCCAATAGAAGATGGTGTTCGCCCAGCCGGTGCCGACCAGCATCCAGAACATGCGCCCGGCCGCGGCCGGCGCGAAGCCCAGCGGCCCGAGCAGGATGGCGACGATGAAGATCAGCATGCCGTTGAGCATGCCGCCGATGTGGGCACGCACCCAGGAGTCGGCGCCGCCCGGAATGCCGAACTCGATGATGCGGCCCGGGATCAGCTCGATGCCGCCAAGCAGCGAGACCAGCAGGCCGATGCCGGCGAACATGCCGACCAGCATCACGGCCGCACCCTGGCCGACCATGCGCTTCTGCAGCGTTGTAAAGCTCATCTCGTCTTCTCCCCTGGTTCCATCGTTCTGGTTCGGATACGGCAAACAGGCCTTCTGCCGAAAAAGGCGCAGGCGTGGACGCCGGCCGCAACCGCGCTGGCCGGGCGTCGCGTCACGTGAAAGGCCAAACGTGCCGGCGTCGGCAGCGGATCGCGCCAGGCTGCTTCATCCCGCCCGGGGTTCCCTGCCGGCTCCCGCGCATCCGCGCGCTCTTCCCCTTGCGGCCTGCTATTCCTTGGTGCCCGTACCGCGCGGCGTGCGGACCGTCGATGCGATGCCGATCAGGCGCTCTTCACGATCTGCTCGCGCACCGCGCGCTTGAGGATCTTGCCGGTGGCGGTCATCGGCAGGGCTTCCATGAAGCGCACCTCCTTGGGCACCTTGTAGCCGGCGATCAGGCCGCGACAGTGCGCGATGATCTCCTCCGGCGTCGGGGTCGCACCCGCGACCGGGATGATCACCGCGGTGACGCGCTCGCCCCACTTGGCGTCGGGCACACCGATCACCGCGCACTGGCGCACCGCCGGATGCTTGGCCAGCGCCTGCTCCACCTCGGCCGAGTACACGTTCTCGCCACCGGTGATGATCATGTCCTTCACGCGATCGACGATGTAGAGCAGCCCGTCCTTGTCGCGAAATCCTGCATCGCCGGTCTTGTACCAGCCGTCCTGCATGACCGCGGCAGTGGCCTCGGGCTGGTTCCAGTAACCACCGAAGAGGTTGGGCATGCGCACCCAGAACTCGCCGTTGGAGCCGTCCGGAACTTCCTTACCGTCGCCGTCGACGATCTTCACCTCGGTCAGCGGCAGTGGTGTGCCGCAGGAGCGCAGGCGCGCCTCGTCGTTGACGTCGTGCTGCTCCGGTCGCAGCAGGGTGAGCGCGCCCGAGGATTCGGTGGCGCCGTAGAACTGCATGAAGCGGCACTTCATCTCCGAAAGCGCGCGCTTGAGCAGGGTGGAGCTGATCGCGGATCCGGCGTACATGATCAGGCGCAGCGAGGAGTAGTCCGCGGTCTTCGAGTCGGGATGATCCAGCACCATCTGGATCGCCGTGGGAACCAGGGCGCAGATCGTCGGGCGGTCGCGCGCGATGAGCTTGAGCATGTTGCCGGGCTCCAGCGCCGGCAGCAGCGACACCGCCGCGCCGTTGTACAGCGCCTGCACCGACAGGCCCGTGCCGACGAGATGGAACACCGGCATCACGGTGAGCATCACGTCGCCTTCGCGCCATTCATAGGCCGGCTCGAGATGCTCGCTCAGGCGCATCCGGTCGAGCCCGCCATGCGTGAGCTGCACGCCCTTGGGCTTGCCGGTGGTACCCGAGGTGTAGATCAGCATCGCGGTGTCGTCGGGATGGATGCGCCGGCGCGGATCCTCCACCGAACAGGTCTCCAGCCAGCGCTCGAAATCACCGGGCTCGACCCGCGTCGAGTCGAACACGACGGTCCTGAACTTCTGCGTGCAGAGCTTCTCCACCGAGGCCAGCAGCTCGACGTACTCGCGGTCGACGAAGACCAGCGGGCACTGGGCATCGTCGATCACCACCGCCACCTCGGGCGCGGCCAGGCGCCAGTTCAGGGGCACGATCGCCGCCCCTGCCTTGTTGATGCCGAACAGCAGCTCGAAGTAGCGCGCCGAGTTCTTGCCGAAGAAGCCGACGTGCTGACCCGGCTGGATGTCGGCGCCGATCAGGCCGTTGGCGATCCGGTTGCTGACCTCGTCGAGCTGCTTCCAGCTACGTCGGCCCAGGCCGTCGATCAGGGCCGGTCGATCCGGCGTGGTGCGCCCGTAGTGGCGCGGAATGTCGGCGAGGTTCTTGATCTCGTAGTGCAGCCACATGTGACGCTCCCTGCTGTGCGTTCTGCGCGCCGCTTCAGCGGCCCTGGAACTTCGCCTTGCGCTTCTCGACGAAGGCGGTGATGCCCTCGCGCGCGTCGGCACTGCCGGCGACGACGGCCAGCGCCTGCGCCTCGTCCTCGAGCTGCGCTTCCAGCGGCTGGCGGAACGCCTTGTTCAAGAGGTGCCGGACCGCGCCCATCGCGCGCGTGGGACCCGACGCGAGCTGGCGCACGACCTTCTCGGTCTCCTCGGCGAGCGCGGCATCGTCGACCACCTGGTCGACCAGGCCGATGTCGCCCGCGGTCTGCGCGTCGAGCATCTCGTTGAACAGGAAGAAGCGGCGCGCGCGCGCGATGCCCAGGCGCGAGGCCAGCGCGAACGAGGCGCCCGCATCGCAGGTGTAGCCGATCTGCGGATAGGCCGCGCCGAAGCGCGCGCTCCTGCCGGCGAGCACCATGTCGCAGCCCGCGACCAGCGCCACGCCGCCGCCCATGCAGGTGGCGTGCACCGAGGCGATCAGCGGCGCGTCGAGGCGCTGCAGGCGCGCGACACCCATGTGCAGCCCCGCGGTCCAGGTCCGGATGTTGTCCGGCAGGTTGTCCAGATCGTCGGCGAACATGCGGATGTCGCCGCCCACGCTGAAGAACCTGCCGCGCCCGGTGAGCAGCACGGCGCGCAGGTCCTTGCGTCCGGCGAGCGCGTTCGCCGCGTCGGCGATCTCCGCGCAGAACACCGCGTTGAAGGGGTTGCCGAGGTCGGGCTGGTCGAGGGTCAGGCGCGCGACGCCCTCGCTGACGCTCAGGTCGATGCTCTTGTAGGTCATGTGTTCTCGCGACAATGAAAACGCCACTGATCTCGTCACGAGATCAGTGGCGCCGAGTGGAACGGAGGGAGCGCTCAGACTCCGACGGTTGCGGCCTTTCCGACGATGTCGGGTCGTTCGTTCTGCCAGTCCGGCCAGCCGGCGGCCCGGTTCTGCCTGGCCGCCAGTTCGCGTTCCTCGGCGGTGGCGAATTCCAGGTCCCAGCGCTTGAGCGCGGGCTTGATGATCACCTCGTGCCACAGCGGCGGGATCAGCGCCGACAGGAAGCAGACGAACACCGAGGGCATCGGGATCGCTTCCTTGTGCGGCACCAGCTTGTAGTAGACCTGGTAGCTGTTCAGGTGATGGTCCGCATGGTTGGTGATCTCGAACCCGCAGGTGCGCGAGAACCAGCCCAGGTGGTTCCACAGGTGACGACGCCCGATCGGCGCGCCCTTCACGCGGATCACGCCGTAGTGCTGGAAGTAGTTGAACGACTCCACCCAGAAGCGCGCCACGGTCTGCGCGGCCAGTGCACACAGGTTGGCCTCCCAGCCGCCGATCAGGAAGATCACGCCGTGGAACAGCACCAGGGCCAGCAAGGCGCGCCAGGCACGGTGGCTGTAGTGCCAGGGGCTCAGCCCCTTCTTGCGCAGTGCGCTCGCCTCCATGTTGAACGCGTACTTCGTGCTCTCGATCACCGCATTGCCGGTGAACGAATACAGGTTCACGCCCCGCGCGGCGGTATCGCCGTCGTCCGGCGTGGCCACGTCGATGTGATGTCCCACCACGTGGCCGATGTCACGCGTGCAGTCGAAGATGCACAGGTGACCGTAGCGGCCCACCGTGCGCGCGATCGGATTGCGCATGTGGTAGAGCTCGTGCGCCGCCGGTACCAGCGGAATCACGCCCATCCAGCCCACGCTGAGAATGCCGCCGATCTTCTGCCAGAGCGTCAGCTCGTGCACCGACAGCGACCAGGCGAACACGAAGTACAGCATCACCGGCCCAATGCAGCACAGCCAGATCGGAATGTTCGCCAGCGTCGCGTTGTTCATCTTCCGCACCGAGTAGTCGCGCGGAAAGATCGAGTCCAGCACCGCCAGGGCCGGAAAGGTCGCAATGCCCACCCACATCCAGTGGCCGCCCGCAAGCAATCCCGCCGCAGACAGCGCCACCACCACAACAGGGGTCCAGTACTTCAGGTAGTCCATGACGTCTC
>CAMLNE010000333.1 GCA_946481265.1 uncultured Panacagrimonas sp.
CGGCCCGCACCGCGGCGCCGGTGGCCAGGCGCGCCGCCGCGCCCGTCAATGGCAAGAACGGCAAGCAAGTGCCCATGCCGGCGGAGAAGGGCGGTGAGCAGTGGACGGAGTTCTGAGCCTCGCGCCCTGAGCCACGCCCCAGGTCCGACGTCCCCCTGCATCTGCATCGCAGGGGGACGCGGTGATCCACCCCGGGACCGCCTTCGAACCATGAGCAAGCCCATCCTCGTACCCGCTTCGTGCGCTCGCGCTGCCGGCGCAATCGGTGCCTTCGATTCGAGCTGGCTGCGTTGGCTCGCCAACTTCGGCCTGAGCCTGTGCGCGGCGGACTTCGCGCTGGGCGCACCCGAGGAACGCAGGCCCGTGCTCGCGCTGGCGGGCCCTGCGACCACCCCCCGGATTCCATCGTGATGGCCGACGGTTCCGCCGAACTGCGCGACTTCCGCTTCACCACGCACGATTTCCAGCGTGTCCGCAGGCTGATCCACGCCAAGGCCGGCATCGCGCTGGCCGACTCCAAGGAGGAGATGGTCTACAGCCGTCTTGCCCGGCGCCTGCGGGCCCTGCGCCTGGACTCGGTCAAGACCTATCTGGACCGGCTGGAGAATGGCGATGCCGGCGACGAGTGGCAGGACTTCACCAATGCCCTGACCACCAACCTGACCTCGTTCTTCCGCGAGCCGCATCACTTCGATGCGCTGCGCAGCTTCCTGCAGCAGCAGCCGCGCGGCCGGGCGCTGCGCATCTGGTGCGCGGCGGCCAGCACCGGCGAGGAGCCGTACTCGATCGCCATCACCGCCTGCGAGGCCTTCGACACGCTCACGCCGCCGGTCGCGATCCTGGCCACCGATATCGACACGCAGGTGCTGGCCAGCGCCGAGCGCGGTGTGTACGCGCTCGATCGCATCGACAAGCTGGGCATGGAGCGCAGGAAGCGCTTCTTCCTGAAGGGGAGCGGCAGCGCCGAGGGGCAATGCCGCGTGGTCGATCCGCTGCGCCGGATGCTGACGTTCCGTCCGCTCAACCTGCTCGATCCGCGTTACCCGATGAAAGGGCCCTTCGACGCGATCTTCTGCCGCAACGTGATGATCTATTTCGACAAGCCCACGCAGCACGCGGTGCTGCAGCGGATGATCCCGCTGCTGGCGCACGACGGCCTGTTCTTCGCCGGCCACTCGGAAAGCTTCTTCCACGCGGCCGACCTGATCCGCCCGATCGGGCGGACCATCTATCGCAGGGCGGGCAGCTGAGCCATGTACGCCATCCGCAAGGCGCGCGCCGGCGCGGCAGGCGAAGGACGCCCTGGCGAACCGCAGGGCTACTTCGATCCGCGTTTCAACGCGCAGGCGCTGAAGGTGCTGCCGGGCGAATACCTGGTCGTGAACCGCGACGTGATGCTGGTGACCGTGCTCGGCTCCTGCGTCTCGGCCTGCATCCGCGATCCGCTGGCGGGCGTGGGCGGGATGAACCATTTCATGCTGCCCGACGCCGAACCCGACAAGGGCTCCAGCAGCTGGGCCAACGAATCGGCTCGCTACGGAAGCTACGCGATGGAAATGCTGATCAACGATCTGCTCAAGCTGGGTGCCTCGCGCTCGCGGCTGGAAACCAAGGTCTTCGGCGGCGGTGCGGTACTGCCCGGCTTCACCGTCAACAATGTCGGCGAGCGCAACGGCCGCTTCGTGCTCGACTACCTGCGCAACGAGGGCCTGGAAATCAGCGGGCAGGATCTCTTCGATGTCTTCCCGCGACGCGTGCACTACTTCCCGAAGACCGGTCGCGTGATGGTCAAGCGGCTGCCTTCGGCCAACGACACCGAGGTGCTGGCCAGCGAGCGGCTGTACCGCGAGCGCCTGCTCGAATCGCCGACCGCCGGTTCGGTGGAGCTGTTCTGATGGACGCCATCCTTCCCCGCGTGAGCGCGAGCCTGCGATGAACCGCATCAAGGTCCTGGTGGTCGACGACTCCGCGCTGATGCGCAAGCTGCTCACGGAGTTCCTGCAGCACGATCCGCAGCTCGAAGTGGTGGGCGCCGCGCCCGATCCCTTCGTGGCGCGCGACAAGATCAAGCAGCTGGCGCCCGACGTGCTCACGCTCGACGTCGAGATGCCGCGCATGGACGGCCTGACATTCCTGGAAAATCTCATGCGGCTGCGGCCGATGCCGGTGGTGATGGTGTCCTCGCTCACCGAGCGCGGCGCCGAGACCACGCTGCAGGCGCTGGAACTGGGCGCGGTGGATTTCATCACCAAGCCGAAGATCGACCTCGAGGCGGGCATCCGCCAGTACGCAGACGACCTGATCGCCAAGATCAAGGCGGCGGCACGGGCGCGGGTGCGCGTCGTCGGTGGCGCCGCGCCCGTGGTCGCGCGGCCCGCGCGCAGGATGCTGCGCACCACCGAGCGCCTGATTGCCATCGGCGCCTCGACCGGGGGCACCGAGGCGATCAAGGAGGTGCTGATGGGCATGCCGGCCGACGCTCCCGCCATCGTCATCGCGCAGCACATCCCCGCGGCGTTCTCGGCACCCTTCGCGGCGCGCATGGATCGCAGCTGCAGCATGCGCGTATGCCAGGCCAGCGATGGCCAGCAGATCGTGCCCGGCCATGCCTACATCGCCCCCGGCGACTGGCACCTTCGGGTTGTGCGCGACGGCGCCCGCTACGTGTGCAGGCTCGACCAGTCGGCGCCGGTGAACCGCCACCGGCCGAGCGTCGACGTCCTGCTGCGCTCGGTGGCGGAGAACGCCGGGACCAACGCCGTCGGCGCCATCCTCACCGGCATGGGTGATGACGGCGCACGCGGCCTGCTGGCGATGCGCCAGGCCGGCTGTCGCACCCTGGTGCAGGACGAGGCCAGCTCCGTGGTATGGGGCATGCCCGGTTCCGCGTTCAAGCTCGGCGCTGCGGAACAGGTCTTGCCTCTGAGCGGTATAGCGGATGCGCTGCTGGACCTGTGTGCCGGAACTCCGGCGCGTAGCGCCGCCTGACCTCGTGGAGAGCCGCATGAACAAATCGATGATCGAATCCCTCTGGCGTCCGCTGGCGGTGCCCGCCGTGGCCACCGTGGTGCACGTGGCGGCAGTGGCCACCGGCGGGGCCGGCGCGCTGGGCCTGCCGCTCGCCGTGGTGACGCTGGGCGCCTGGGCCTGGGCCTGCTGGCATCTCGCCAATCGGGCGCACCAGGCCGAGACGGCCGTTGTCGCGCAGCAGGCGCGCGAGGGCGAGCACCGCTACCACCTGGACGAACTGCGCGGCGGCGTGCTGGCGGAAGCCGGCGGCGTGCGCCAGGAGGTGGACCGGGTCAACACGCTGATGCGCGAGGCCATCCGCGAGTTGACGCATGCCTTCAGCCGCATGACCGAACAGGCGCAGCGACAGTCGCAGGCGGTCTCGCAGGTGCTCTCGCAGGCCGGACGCGGCGGCAGCGGCACGCTCGATGTGCGCCAGTTCGCGCAGCGCGCCGGCGCGCTGATGGAGAGCCTGGTCGGCGTGATGACCGAAGCCAGCCAGCAGAGCGCGGCGAGCGTGCAGCGCATCGACAGCATGGTGAAGCACCTCGACGCGATCTTCGAGCTGCTCGGCGACGTCAAGACCATCGCCGACCAGACCAACCTGCTGGCGCTCAACGCGGCCATCGAGGCGGCTCGCGCCGGCGAGGCGGGCCGCGGCTTTGCCGTGGTGGCCGAGGAAGTGCGCAACCTTTCCGAGCGTTCGACCAGCTTCAACGAGCAGATCCGCAAGCTGGTGTTCTCCTCCAAGGACGCGGTCGCGCAGGTGCGCGAGACGGTCGGTCAGCTCGCCAGCCGCGACAGCGGTACCACGGACCGCGCGCGCCAGGAGGTGTCGAGCCTGCTCAACGAGATGGAGAGCCTCAACACCCTGCTCAACGAGGGCATGCGCGAGGTTTCCGGCGCCGGCGACCAGATCCGTGAAGCGGTCGGCCAGGCGGTGCGCTGCCTGCAGTTCGAGGACATCGCCACGCAGGCGCTGGGTTCGGCGGTACGCCATGCTTCGCGCATCGAGTCGGTCGGTGCCGAGGCCGGCCGCACGCAGGCGATGGCGCGCCCGGCCCCGCCACCGGCGATGTCCGCTGCAACGCCCTCGCATACGTCCTCGCCGGCCAGCGGGCTGACGAACCTGGCCGCGGGTTCGGCCGCAGGTTCGATCGTGATCGGTGCTTCGGCGTCGGCCGCACCCGCGGCGACCAACGGCCATGCGCACCACGGCGTCAACGGCAAGGACACGTTCGACTGGCGTGCCCCGGTGCACAAGCCGGTGGCCCAGGAAAATCTGCAGGCCGGCGCCGTCGAGCTGTTCTGAGCGGCGGGCCTAGGGCCTGTTAACGCTATTTCGGTCACTGCGGCGGAGGTCGCTTTGGCGCAGC
>CAMLNE010000334.1 GCA_946481265.1 uncultured Panacagrimonas sp.
CCAATGATCTCGTCGAAGCTCAGTCGCAGGCATTCCACCAGGCGATCCGGCTCGCGTACGGCGGCGGCGTCGGTGTTGATACCAATGCAGCAGCGCTGGTCGTGCGAGAGCATCGCGAACATGGCGGCGCAGCCGGGCAGGGGACCGAAGCCGAAGAAGTGCGTGACTCTCGCGCCGGCGATGTAAACCGGACGGCGCAGCCCCGGCACGTTGCTGGCCTGCACGTCCTGTGCGGCAGTGACGCCGGACATCAACTTGCCGAGCAGCGGCGTGGGCAGTCGGCCGACCATGGGCATCACGCGCAGCAGCACGTCGAGCGCCGGCTCCTCGCGCAGTTTCTCCACGAACGCGCCGACCTTCTTCATGCAGGCGACCGGATCGGGTTCGTCGAGCGGCGCGTCGAATTGGCCGCCGACGAAACGGTTGCCGCCGAGGCCATCCGCCGCGGTGCGTACGCTGACGGGGAATACGATGGGCAGCTTGGCGATCGGCTGGCCGAGTTGCTCGTGATAGCGCCGGAACCCGCCGGCGATACCGGCGATGTAGGCATCGTTGAGACTGGCGCCGGCACGCTTGACGGCGGCCTTGAAATCGTCCAGCGGAAAATCCAGCGCGTCGAAATGCCAGGACAAGCTGCGGCCAGCGAGCAGCGGCGACTTGGGTGCCGGCTTGCGGCCGAGGATGCGCGCTGCTGACTGCGCATAGCGCAGCGCCTCGCGCGCCGCGTCAGGACGCTGCAGGCCCTGCGCCACGTCGGCGACCAGCTTGCGCGTCTGCTGCGGCAGTCGCGACAGGCCCGCGCGCAACTGCCGCCCCAATACGGCACCCGTGGTGGGCAGCGGGGCGGCGGGCTTGCGCGCCGGCTGCTCCACCCGAGGTCCGGGTTCGGCGCTGCGGCTGTGCGCCTGCGAGAGCAACTGCATCATGCCGTGGCCATCGGACAGGGCGTGGTGCAATTTCAGCACGTACGCCGCGCGGCCGTCGGCCAGGCCCTCGATCAGGATCACCTCCCACGGCGGGCGGGCACGGTCGAAGGGCGTCATCGCGATCCACTGCGCCTGTTCCAGCAACTGACGCGGCGTGGCCGGTTCCGGCACGCGCAGGCGGCGCAGGTGGTAGTCGAGTGAAAAGTCCGGGTCATCCACCCAGTGCGGCGTGCCAGGCCGAACAGGGGTTCCACCACGCACTGCCTGAAACGCGGAATCGACGCCGTGAGGCGCTCGTGGGCGGCGCGCAGACGCTGCCAGTCCGGCGCGTGGTCGAGGATCTCCACCCCGGTCATGGTCGAACGCATGTGCGGGTTGGCGTCCAGGCGCCACATCACGCCTTCGAAGTGACTTATCTCCGGTCCGCCGCCCCAGCCCTCGAGTGGGTGTAGGTCGGCGGAGTTGAAGGCTCGGGTATCCGTCATGATGGTTCTCCCACCGCGCATCGCGCGGTGCAGTCAGAACCGTTTCGCATTGTGTATTCGGCAGCTGTCATTGTGGATTCACGGCAAAGGCCAGCATCACGTGGACCTGCATCTCGCCGACCAGGAAGCCCAAGGCGGCACCCACCGCGATCAGCATCCACTCGTCCTGCTGGAAGGCCGGACGGAGCAGGCCCTCGTACTCGTCGACCGAGAGTTGCGCCATCTTGGTCTTGAGCGTGTTCTCGATGTCGAGCGCCTCGAATGCGTAGGCCTCGACGTGGCGCATGGCGTCGGGCAGGCGTTCCACGATCTTGCCCGCGACCACGCGCTTCATCTCCAGGTACTTGTCGCCTCCCACTGACAGCACCACCAGTGGCCGCGCGAATCCCGCCTGCTCGTCGATCGCGGCACGGACCTCGTTCTGGATCATCGTGTACAGGCGGTCGGACAGCGGGCCGCGCAGGATCGAGGCCATGATGGCGCTGGGCGTGAGCACGCGCTGCGCCATGAGCCGGCCGTACTCCGAGGCCACCTGCTGGCGGCGCTTGATGAACAGCCCCTGCCAGGTGAACAAGCCGAGGTAGCGCGTGGGCTCTTTGGGCCGGAAGACCATTTTCAGCGCCAGCCAGTCGCTGAGCCAGCCGGTGAGTCCGCCGAACAGCGGCATGATCCACATCGAGTGCGTCAGCGCCCAGGCCAGCGCCTGCACGCAGCCGATCCCGAAGCCGAAGTAGATGCCGGAATTGCGGATGAACCGGAATTCGCCACGACCCACCTCGCGGAACATCTGGTTGAGCAGTTCCTTGTCTTTCACCAGATTGCTCACCACCATGTCTTTGAGATCGAATACCGAGCTCAGGTCGCCGCGGATCTTCGACATGATGTCCTCGATCAACTGCGGCGACTTGTTCTGGACCCGCCGGATCATGGTGCGCTTCATCGCGGCGGGTGCCGCGGTCCACAGCCCCGGCGAATAGTGTTCGAACACTTCGGGAATAATTTCCTCGACCGCCGCTCGCAGGGGCTGATCGATGGCGATCGCCACGCGGATCGGGTCGAGCCGGTCGAACAATTCTTCGGGCTTGAGCAGACGCGCGGTGAGCGTGTCGCAGGCGATAGCGGCCATCCGAGCCGCATTGCGCGGAATGATGCCCTGCCAGCCCAGGTAGGGCGCGCGGATGCCGACGAACTTGAGCGGCTGGAACATCATGTAAATGGCTGCGATCTTGGTGCCGTAGCCGATGGCCGCGGCCACCAGCGGCATGGAGACGTAGAGAAACCAGTTGGCCTGCACGTCTGCCAGGATGCCGTGAAGCCAGTTTGCGTCGACCATGCTCTCCCCCGATCTGGCCAGACGGCCGTGACGCCGCCAGTCAGACCAAACACTTGTTAGAATTAGTGGGTCAGTCTAATCAATCCGGGCGCTCGTCGGGGCTCAATGGGGAAGCGGCCGGCCCATTCATGAACGAACACAGGATCACCGAGCATGGCGGTCAAGACCGGCTGGGAAGGACGTTATTTCGAGGACTTCGAGGTGGGCGACATCTACCCCCATCCGCTCGGCCGCACGCTCACGCAGAACGACAACATCTCGTTCACGCTGATGACGCAGAACACCGCGCCGCTGCACTTCGACCAGCACTACGCCGCGCAGACCGAGTTCAAGCGCCCGCTGATCAATTCCTGCCTGACCCTGGCGCTCGTCACCGGCCAGAGCGTCACCGACGTTTCACAGAACGTGTTCGCGAACCTGGGCTGGGACGAGGTGCGGCTGCCGAACCCGGTGTTCGAGGGCGACACGCTCTATTCGCGCTCCGAGGTGCTGGAGATGCGCGAGTCGCGCTCGCGGCCGGACGTGGGCGTGGTCACGGTGCGCACCGAGGGCCATAACCAGAACGGCGCGCTGGTGATTTCGTTCCGCCGCACGCTGCTGGTCTATCGCCGGGGCAAGAAGCCGCAGGTGGCCCGTCCATAGGCGGCGGGCTGAGTCTTTATCTTTTCAAACCCTCACACGCAGGAACAGGACTACAGATGAGCCAGGCCAGTTTTCAATGGGAAGACCCGCTGCTGCTGGAAGCGCAGCTCAGTGACGAGGAGCGCCTGGTGCTCGAGGCCACGCGCAACTACTGTCAGGAACGTCTGCTTCCGCGCGTGCGTGACGCGCACCGACACGAGCGTTTCGACCGCGAGATCATGAACGAGATGGGCGCGCTGGGCCTTCTGGGTGCGTCGCTGCACGGCTACGGCTGCCCGGGCGTGAGTCACGTCGCCTATGGCCTGATCGCGCGCGAGGTCGAGCGCGTGGATTCCGGCTATCGCTCGGCCATGAGCGTGCAGTCCTCGCTCGTGATGTATCCGATCTACGCTTACGGCAGCGAGGCGCAGAAGCAGAAGTACCTGCCGAAGCTCGCCACCGGCGAATGGGTGGGTTGCTTCGGCCTGACCGAGCCGGATCACGGTTCCGATCCCGGCAGCATGATCACGCGCGCCCGCGCCACCGACGGGGGCTATCTCCTGAGCGGCACGAAGACGTGGATCACCAACTCCCCGATTGCCGACGTGTTCGTGGTCTGGGCCAAGGACGACGCCGGGCAGATTCGCGGCTTCGTGCTCGAAAAGGGCATGAAGGGTCTCTCGGCGCCCAAGATCGAGGGCAAGTTCAGCCTGCGCGCCTCGATCACCGGCGAGATCGTGATGGACTCGGTGTTCGTCCCGCAGGAAAACCTGCTACCCGAGGTGAGCGGACTCAAGGGGCCTTTCGGCTGCCTCAACAAGGCGCGCTACGGCATCGCCTGGGGCGCGATGGGCGCGGCGGAATTCTGCTGGCAGGGCGCGCGCGACTACACCCTGGGGCGCAAGCAGTTCGGTCGGCCGCTCGCGGCCAACCAGCTCATCCAGAAGAAGCTCGCCGACATGCAGACCGAGATCGCGCTCG
>CAMLNE010000335.1 GCA_946481265.1 uncultured Panacagrimonas sp.
CTGTTTCCGGCGCGCAGCCCGAACATCGCACTCAGATCAGTAGATTGAAGCGGATGCTCCGGCGACCTGTGAGAAATGCGGGCTAGCTGCTCGCCGCCTCGCGCAGCGCCTTCTCGAGGTCCTGCCGGCGCAGCGGCTTGGGTAGGTGGCGGTCCATGCCGGCATCGACACAGGCCTGCCGCTCGTCGTCGAGCACGCTGGCGGTCATCGCGAAGATGCGCGGCTGCACGATGTCGGTCATCGCGCGGATGCGGCGCGTGGCTTCGAGGCCGTCCATGGTCGGCATGTGGATGTCCATCAGCACCAGGTCGTAGGCCTGCCGGCGCACTGCATCGACCGCCTCGGCGCCGTTCTCGCAGACGTCGGCGCGATGTCCCAGCGATTCGAGCATGCGCGTGCCGATCTGGCGGTTGATGGCGTGGTCCTCCACCAGCAGGATGCGCATCGACGGCGATCGATCGTCGCGGGCCGCCGGTCGCACCGCCGCATCCGCGTTCGCCGGCTGCACCGGCGCCAGCAGATCGAGGAAGGCATCGAGCAAGCCGCTGCGGCGCTGCGGCTTGAGCCGAACCAGGTCGAAATCCTTCAGTGCGGCGCCGCCCTGCCGGGCGCTGCTCAGCAGCAGCATGCGCAGCGAGTCGTGGCAGCGGTGGCGACGGATCGCCTCGGCCAGCGCGATGCCGTCCATTTCCGGCATGAAGTAGTCCAGCACGGCCAGCTCGAAAGGCTCGCCCCGCTCGATCCGTGCCAGCGCCTCCCGCGGCGATGCGGTGTCGGTGACCACCATGCCCCAGTCCGACGCGGTCACGCGCAGGATGCGGCGATTGGTGTCGTTGTCGTCGACGATCAGCACGCGCTTGCCGCGCAGGACGTTCAGGTCCGGACGCTGCGGCGCCTGCCAGGCCGGATCGGTCGGCGCGACGAAGGTGAAGGAAAACACGGATCCACGGCCCGGATGGCTGTCGACCGCGACCGCGCCGCCCATGCGCTCGGCGAGCCGCTTGCAGATCGCCAGTCCCAGGCCGCTGCCGCCGTAGCGGCGCGTCGTCGATGCATCCACCTGGCTGAACGACTTGAACAGGCGATCGAGGCGGTCGGCCGCGATGCCGATGCCGGTGTCGCGCACGGCGATGCGGAATCGATGACGGTTCTGCTCGAGCGGCTGCGCGCTGATTTCGACGGCGACATCGCCAGCCTCCGTGAACTTGATCGCGTTGGCGAGATAGTTCACCAGGATCTGGCGCACGCGGGCCGCGTCGCCGCGCGCCATCTCCGGCGTGCCCGGCGCGAAGTCGCACGCGAGGTCGAGCCGTTTCTGCGCCGCCCTGTAGCCGACGAGCTCCAGCGCCTCCTCGACAAGGCGACGCAGGTCGAAGACTTCCTCTTCGAGCTCGAGCATGCCCGCCTCGACCTTGGTGAAGTCGAGGATGTCGTTGATGACGCCGAGCAGGTGATCGCCGCTCTGCTGGATGGTGTCGAGGCTCTGGCGTTGATCGCGATCGAGCGAGCTGTCGCCGAGCAGTTCCGCCGTGCCCAGAATTGCGTTCAGCGGCGTGCGGATCTCGTGGCTCATGTTGGCCAGGAAGTGGCTCTTCGCCAGGTTCGCGGCGTCGGCGGCAGCGCGCGCCTCACGTAGCACCCTGGCCTGCTCGGCGAGCCGGCCGGCCTGCGCCTGCCACTGGGCGCTGGCCCGCGCGATGAAAAAGAGCAGCATCGCCGCCATCGTCCCGCCGAAGGCCACCAGCCACGGCACGACCCGCTCGAAGGGCGCCACGAAACCCGGCTTGCTGCGGAAATGCGCGGTCCAGTTGCGCCCGGGCATCGCCAGCAGGACGACCGATTCCCACTCCGCTGGCGTCCCGATGGCAAGGGGCACCGGCGCGCCGTCCGCGGTCACGCCGGCGGTGGAATAGAGCAGGGCATCCGGAGCGCGCGTATCCCCGTCATGGATTTCGAAGTCCAGGCGGCCCCGGTCTGCGGGCAGCAATCCCCGCATGAACGCTTCGGCATGAAAGTTGGCGTCGACCCAGCCGATATGGCGTTGATCCCGGTGCGCGGCCATGTAGGCAATGAAGCCGACCTGGGATCCGCTCTTCCCCAGAATACGCAGGCGTGGCGAGATGACGGCATCGTCCCGGACGGCGGCCGCTTCCAGTCCGTGGCGACGGCTCTCGTCGCGCATCATGTCGATGCCCAGGGCGCGCTCGCTGTCGGCCGTCAGCGGCTCGGTGTACAGCACCGGGGCGTGCATCGCCGCTGTCGTCGGCTTTATGGGGGGTGGCGGCGCGCGCAGTTCGAAGCGCCGCACGACATCGGGATTCTCGAAGCGCGTCGTGGGCTCGTTGCGGACCGATTCGACGAAGGCGGCCAGTTCTTCCGGCAGGACCTTGGGCACATAGGACATGGCGCGGATGCCCGGATAGCGTTCGGGTAACTGGAGCTGCTCGACGTAGAGGTGCCAATCCTCGCGGCTGACATGCGTCGAGGCCTCGACCAGGCCACGCGCGCCACGCAGGATCTGGACATACGCGTCCATCCGCTGCTCGACCGCGGATTCGACCCTCTGCACCTCGTTGTTGAAGCGCGCCTGCTGGTAGTGCGCGATCACGCGCGCGGTCTGCCAGGCCAGCAGCAGGCTGGCGGACATCACCAGCGCGCACAGCGCAAGGCTGCGGCGCGAGACGCGTGGCCGCGCGGTCTCAGGCACCGCTCAACAATGTGCGCAGGCCGCGCAGCAGTGCCATGTAGCGGTCCAGCATGCGCGTGGTATCGGCGCCGATCCGCGCCGTCGGCACCGGGCCGGCGACAGATCGCTCGATGTCGCCGCAGTCCTGCGCCAGCCCCACGGCACCGAACTGCGATGCGACGCCTCCCAGGCTGTGAGCAAGACGCTTGAACGCCTCGCGGTCTTCGGCGGCAAGCGCCTCGGCGAGTCGCCGCTGCTGCAGTTCCAGGTCGCGCTGGAGCGTGTCGAGCATTTCCGCCATGCCCTGGTGACCGAACAGCTCCAGCAGTTCGTTCCACATCGCGGGCTCGAGGTCCCTGTCCCCTATCGTCCCCATTTTCCTGGCCCGACTCCGCTATCGATTGATGCCGATGACCCCCGCCATCGGGCTGCCCGACGCAGCAGACATTCCACGCAACAGGCAGCGAGTATGCCTTGCGGAAGACAGCGCGCTCGATGCGCGCCGATGCACAGGCCGGTGGACGGCCGGTGGACAGGACGGATTCCGATCCCATTCGGGACGGCGCGGCGTGGGCGCGGGTGCACCGCGTGCATTGCCCCTGCCGGGCGGACCACGCGCTGTGCCGATGACATCAGGACGGCACCGCCGCGAGCGGGCCCGCTACCGCACACGGGCGCTGGGCGAAGGAAAAAAGGCCCCGACCGATGGCCGGGGTCAAAACGCCCGGCCCGTTAGCCGGTCACTACCGGGTATGGCACCTGGCGGTCCGCCAGGGCCGCTACCACCCGATACTGAGGCCGCCACCCACCGAGCTTTCGCTGCCGCTGATGGAGCCGCCCAAGGTCACGACGACGCGCTCGGTGAAGGCTTGCTGGTAGCCCACCGACAAGGCGCTGGCCCCACCGTGATTGCCAACGCCCAGGGCCAGGCGGCTCTTGTGGGGGTTTCCGGCCGCACTGCCCGTCATCACCGCCATGGCGGTGGCCATGGCGGAGATGCGCTCGAGGCGATCGTTCTGCTGCGCGAACTTTCCCGAGACCTCGGCGCGATGGCTGTCGAACTGCGCCATGTTCACGGCGTCGCCGGCGTCGATACCCGCCGCGACATGGGTGATGCGTCGCTGGTTGCCGGCCGAGCCCACCGAGACGGTGTTGGGCTGATCCGCCACCGATCCATTGCCCAGCGCCACGCTGTTGTCCGCCGTGGCCTGCGCGTTGTTGCCGACCGCGACGGCGAACTCGCCGGTCGCCGCCGCGTTGTCGCCCAGCGCCGTGGTGTTGGTACCCAGTGCCTGGGCACCGGTACCGACCGCGACCGACGACTGGGCGACGGCCCCCGTGCCGATGGCCACCGAGTTGGATTGCACGGCCGTTGCATTGAAGCCCAGTGCGATACCGCCAGCCGCCTGGGCCTGGGCATTGGTGCCGATCGCCAGGCTGTTCTCGGCCTCGGCGCCGGATTGCGCGTCGTCACCACACTCGATGGTTCCGGCCGCGGCGCCGCGGCCGCAGAACGCGGCATTGGCCTGAGCGAGGCTCAGGCCGGCGTCAGCGGTGTCCTGGGCAGCATCGGCGCTGCTTTGAGCGCCGTTGACGCCGGTGTCGAGCGCGCCGAGAGCGGCACCGACGTTGTCGTAATTGCCGCTC
>CAMLNE010000336.1 GCA_946481265.1 uncultured Panacagrimonas sp.
TTGGAGAACGTCGCGAAGGCTCCAAGGCCGCGCATCTCCATCCGCTGCGCGGCGAGCACCGGTGCGATCCCGATCGACAAGCTCGGCAAGACGCGATACGCCCAGTGCGCAGACACGAGGACCTGCGTGAGGTCCACACCGAGCGTGGTGCCGCTACGACCACAGAGCCCCGACGGATCGGACAAAGCGGATAGTGGTTGCCCGCCTGCAAAATCGCCGTCGCAGCGCGCGTCGAACGTCGGTACGCCGCGCGCCAAGGTGGCCGACCCTCCATCCGAAAGCGCCTTCAGTCCTGACGCGGAAACGCCCCAGCCCACGGCGGTCCGGTCGTCCAGGCGCCAGTTGCGAGCGAAAGAAGGAATGGGGAAGACGCCGGTGACGGACGTGTTTCGTCCCGGCTTCAGGTCCAGCAATCCGAAGGGCGCGTTGTCGCCGAGCGGCCCGGCCCGATACCCGCCATCGGGAATGGCAATGCCGAGTTCGGCGGTGCGAGTATTGCCTAGCCACGCGCCCGCTGCCGGGTTGCGCAGGGTGGCCGAGGCATCCGTCGCCAGCGCCGTGCCTGCGCCGGCCATGCCCAGTTGCACTGCGCCGGTGCCGGCCGCATTCATGCCGTTGGATGCTGTGGCCTCGCCTGCAAGGCAAAGGAGCATCGCGCCGGCGGTCAGCGCCGACCGTCGCAAACCGTCGCGGAAATGGCGCGCACTCACGCGGCCGGTCCGACCATGCGTTCGGCCGCGTCCATCGACTCAATTAGCGCGCGCAGCGTGCGTTGGAGAGCGCGCTTGTCCGCCGAGCTCAGACTTCCGAACGCAGTCTTCACGATGGGAGCGAACCGCGCCGCATAGGTCCGGACCAGCGTGCGTCCCGCGGCGGTTGCAACGATGCGGCGGCGGCGTGCATCGCGCGCGTCCTGGCTGACCCGAACCAGCTTCTCGGCGGCGAGCAGGCTCAGGATGCGCGTCATGTTCGCGTGGTTCTGACCGACCTGCTCGCTCAGTGTCGAAGGCGTCGTGCCTTCGTCGCCGCTGGCTAGGACCACGATGAGCGTGTGGTAGGAGCTTTCGGTGAGCCCGGTCGGCCGTAGCACCGGGTCGGTGAACGCAGTGATGCCGAGGCTGGCGACGCGGATCAGTCGCATCAGCGTCACATCCTCGATCGAGAACTCGGGAACGCCCTCACGCCAATTCTTGGCGCTGGCGTCAACGGCGAGTAGGCGGTCTTTTGTTTTCATAAGTGTGTCAATGATATTACATCAATGAAGTACTAGAACCTATCTCAAAACAATTGGCCGGGGCCTGATGCGCTCGTAGACTGTGTTTCATGCAGCGACTGAGCGATGCGCACTGCAACGAGTTTGATCGCGTGGTCGCGGCGTATATTCGGGCGCACCATTCGTTGTTCGCCGACTTGTCCCCCATTGTTGGTGCGCGTTGAAAATCTCGACAAGCTCAGATTCACACCAGTACAGCCGGATGAACAACCTATAGAACCTCTACACCTAGATCGCCGAAAGCCGTTGGGCGAAGTGTTGGCAGGTCGAGGAAGAGGCCTGACCAGCCCAGGCGAGCGTAGAACGCCCCCTGACATCGGGAGGAGTCGCGACACGGCGCGCCTGGGGGGAACTGCCTCAGCGACGCAGGAGATCAGCCAATTCGATCCCCAACGCGAGGGCCAGTCGGTCGAGGATATCGATCGAAACGCGCCGCTGTGCCGATTCCATCTGACTCACATACGTTTGACTGATTCCAGCTTCAGCCGCGAGCTGCTCCTGGGACCAATCCAGCCGCGTCCGCTCCTGGCGGAGGTTAGTCGCCAGAAGCTGCCGAGCCGAAGACCTGCGGGGTTTTCCCATACCGCGCAGGCTTGGTTTCCAGCGCTTTACTGTCTATTGACAGTCGTTAATAATCGGCAGGCCGGCGCTTCACTTGGGGTTGTTGCACACCTTTCGACGTATCAGCGGACAGTCCGACATCGCGAGAGGGGTCCGAGGATGCGGTCGTTCCCAAGGACAACTGCAATTGAGGACGGAGAGTGCCCTTCGAACTTGTGTACGGCGAGCGCGAGTTACTGCTAACGCTTCACTTTGATGGGGAAGTTGAGGAGAGGCTCGTGCAACTGATGCAGCGCGACGAGCCGACCGAACTTTCCGAGAGGACGCGTGGGTCGCTTGCTAATCGGATCGCAGAAGGCATCTCGATGATCGTCGAGGGATACGCTCTGCCGCCTTCAGATAAGCAGCTCAAGTACGCCGTCGCGATCGCTCGAGAGTTGTCGCTGGAACTCCCTGCGGATGTGCTTAAGTTCCGTGACGCGATGGCCACGTTTCTGACCATCCACGCCGATCACTATCGGCGACGGAAAGGGTATTCACAGCCTAGGCCCGCCCAACAGTAAGCATCAGGAGTCTGGACATGTTCATTACGAATCCGAACGATGAGTCGATTGACCCGGAAGACGACGATTCGTCGGGCCGAAAGATGTGGCAGCGAGTTCATCAGGTGTTGGAATGGCCATCGTTCCATGTCTCCATCGCTTGCGGTGGGAAGGTTGAGTTCGTTCAAACATCAGAGATCTCGGACTGGATAAAACTTCCGCGCCTTCGTCGTGATGACCCGTGGCTGGTAGAGCCTCGACTCATTAGCCCAGGCTGGCTGAACGGCTCGGGCGGTTGGAAAATGGAAGTCCTGCGCGAAGTTTGGGAAGGGAATGAGCCGGCGCTTCCTGTCAGTGTTCTGGTATTCGTCACCGAAGATGGCGGGCGCTATGTCGATTCGGAACTTGGTACCGCTGCAGCCATGCTCACGGACCTTCGAAAGATTTACCCAAGCTAATCAATGTTCAATGACCCGCGCTTTCAACTGAGAGCGCGAGGCATGCCCGATCCAAGTGTTCAAAGTTCGCGGTTGATCTTCGGCCGCAGCTTTACGCCCTTGGCCATCCGCGCCATCGCGCTGCGGCCTGCGTTGAGGCTCTCGCTATATCTCACGATCATGCGCTCCGATTTCCATCTGCCCTGACGCATGATTTCAGCAGCGCTGTAATTGTTGGCCATGAGGTCCTGCGTCGCGCCCACTCGCGTGCTGTGGCCTGAGACGCGTTCAGCGTCGAGGCCAGCGGCGAGGGCGCGGCTCTTGAAGATGCGGGCTACGTCGCGGTCCGAAAGCGGCTTCTCGAAGTGCTCGCGGTTGTGAGCTCCAGAACGAAAGATCGGGCCTTCCGTGATGTTGGCCATGGCCATCCAGCTCCTGAGCAGGTCCACCGTGCTTGGGGTGACGTACTGCAGCACGCCGGCACCTTCTTGGTCGGTCTTGCTGTGCGCCAGAAAAACCCGCCCGGAGCCGTCGGGCTCGACGGAAAGATCCTGTACCTGAACGCCAACCAGCTCGGACCGCCGGAACATGGTCTCGAACGCCGTACACAACATGGCAGCGTCGCGGACATCGCGCGGTTCGTCTGGATTGAGTGTTGCAAGAATGGTCTGCAGGTCTGCCATGGTCAGACCCTTGGCCTGCCTCTGGCGCGCGGTGAGGTGCTCGCGGCGCATGCCGCGCCACATCAACCTGAACTCCATTGAATCCATCGGCGACGGCAGACCGACTAGGCGGTGCACTATTGCCAGCGTCGACAGGCAGCGATCCAGCGTCGCGCGTTTACGGCCGGCCTCGATTCGCTCAAGAAGGAAGCCGCGCAACGTCGGCAGCTTCACGGGCAGCGGAGTTGATTCGACACGTGTGCAGTACTCCGTCCAGCCACGCCAATCGGCCCGCCAGCCACGGAGCGTGTTGGGCGCATAGGCCAGAGCCAGGTCATCCGCCAGAGACCGAAGGCGCTCGACAACCGCACCCGGGCTGTTGTGAAGAAGCTCGGCTATTGCTTGGTCACGGCCGTCGGCCTGAGGGGCGTTAGTGGTGTTCATGGGTGGATTCTGGCATATCATCTCCGATAAGTGTAATTATCGGCCATGTATAATGTCATTTAAATCAGATATATAAACCAGAAAGACGCGTGGTATTTGCGGATCCATTGGGTTGACAAGCTACCGTTCGCCGCCAAGGTCCTCCATATTTTCGGGCGCCACCATCGGTTGCGGCCAATCAGGTGTTGGCGCTCGAACGAAGATGAGCGTCGTGCCATGCCAATCAACCCTATGCGGGCAGCAACAATTTCGTTGCTTAGCATTATCAGGTATATACGGACAGCATACTTGTTATGTGCTTAGTATTGCTTTATTAGGCTATTCATGCATACTTACCCGGTACGCAACCCGAGGCTGCCCCATGTCTACCCTGTCCACATTTAAATTCGACGAACAGCTCACGAACACCATT
>CAMLNE010000337.1 GCA_946481265.1 uncultured Panacagrimonas sp.
ACCGGCTGCAGGTCGTCGACCACGGTCTCGCCTATGCCCCGCCACCCGCTCAGGTCCAGCCGCTGGGCGTGGGCTTCGATGTACGCCGCTTTGAACTCATGGCCCAGGCACTGGTCGCCAACCAGCGGATCCCCGGCCTTGCGGTAGCGATCGTGCAGAACGGACAGATCTTGTCCGCGCGCGGTTACGGCATCACCGACGTCCGCGCCGCCGAGCCGGTCGATGCCCATACCGTGTTCCGTCTGGCATCGCTGTCCAAATCCTTCGCCGGCACGCTCACCGGCATGCTGGTGTCCGAAGGCGCATTGCGCTGGGACAGCAAGGTCGCCGACTTCATGCCGAACCTGCGCTTCGCCGACCCGGCAGCGGCGCAGCAACTGACGGTCGCCGAGGTGTTGAGCCACAGGGTGGGCCTGACCCACAACGCGTTCGACCGCGACATCGAAGGCTATGCCGACTATCGCGACGTGGTGCAGCGCTTCGCCAACGCGCCGATGAAGTGCCGGCCCGGCGAATGCTATGCCTACCAGAACGTCGCCTTCAGCCTGATCGGCGATGTCGTCTATGCCTCCAGTGGGCAGTTCTACAACGAGGCCGTCGCCAGCCGCATCTTCAAGCCCCTGGGCATGAACGACGCAAGCGTCGGGCTGGAAGGCATCCAGGCCAGCGCACGCTGGGCCAGGCCGCATGTGCGCGGTCGCGGCGGATGGGCGTCGTTGGCGCCGAAGCCGACGTACTACCGCGTCTCGCCCGCCGCCGGCGTCAACGCCAGCATCAGCGACATGGCGCAGTGGCTGCTGGCCCAGACTGGCCATCGCCCCGACGTGCTGCCGCAGCCGCTGCTGGCCACGCTGCATGCGCCGGTGGTGACCACGCCGGGCGAGCTGCGCGGTTCGGCCTGGCGGCGTGAACGCCTCAACGGCGCAGGCTATGGCCTGGGCTGGCGCGTCTACGACTACGCGGGACATCGCGTGGTGTTCCATGGCGGCGCCGTGCAGGGCTATCGCGGCGCGGTGGCGCTGCTGCCAGGACGTGACCTGGGCATCGCGATCCTGTGGAACAGCGAGAGCTCGCTGCCCTCGGGCCTGGTGCCGACCATCCTCGACAGTGCGATCGGTCTGCCCTATCAGGCATGGCTGGATCTCGACCTGCCCGAACAGATCGATCGGCCCGAGACGATGTATGCCGGCCAGACGCCGGCCAGCGGCATCGACGGCTCGACCGCCACCGCCGCTCCCGAATAAATCGCTGGCGCTGCCGCTGGCGCGTCGCGCTTCCTCGCCGACGACCCGGCGCGACCTGTGATGGGTCGATATGAGTGCTCGTTGCGGGTTGTGCGCCAAGTCGGGCACGCGAACCGTCGGGACGGCACCGCAAAAGCCCTCGCAGCTCGCCAGGCGAGTGGCCATGCCCCGCTGCGGCGCGCTGGGTTGGCATCGCGCTCGGTAGGCCGCTGCGCCCCATAAAAAAACTCCTTCTCCGCCTGGGCAACGCGGAGAAGGAGCTTGATACGGCTAATCGGGTTTTTCTTGTTGTTACATCATCGGTGCGGGGGCCGAAGGCATGGCGACTGGCGCCGCCTTCTTTGCCCGCTTTGCCGACTTCTTAGCTACTTTTTTTTTAGCAGCCTTCTTCGCCGCCTTCTTGGCCGGACGCTTCTTGGCGGCCTTCTTCGCCGCCTTCTTGGCTGGACGCTTCTTGGCTGCCTTCTTCGCAGTCTTCTTCTTGGCGACCTTCTTCTTGGCGGCCTTCTTGGCAGGACGCTTCTTGGCTGCCTTACGCACGGCCTTCTTGGCTACGCGCTTCTTGGCGACCTTCTTCTTGGCGACCTTCTTCTTTGCGACCTTCTTGGCCGCCGTCTTGCGCTTGGCGACCTTCTTCTTCGCCGCCTTCTTGGCGGCGGGGCGTTTCTTTGCAGCTTTCTTCATGGCCATTTGATGGCACTCCTCGTCAGTGGACTTCAGGTACAGCAGCCCAGTGAAAACCCCCGCGGGTATCGGACCCGCGGACAACCGCCAACGCGCCAGGCGCGTCGGTGCGGATGCAGTACGCCGGCCTGGAGACCGGCGGATTCTGATGGCGCCTACCCCGGCTCGGGAGCCGGTGCTGGCGCATGAAAAAGCCCGCATCGCCAGGCGATGCGGGCCGGTGTCCGTGAGTGTGCCGCGCTTTTTCGAGGGAGACGACGCCTGAGTCCACCGTTGAATCCATCCGGGCGGAGCACGTTGTTATGCGGTGCGCTGTCTGTTTGATCGAACCCACTCGTTGAGGCGGTTACCCGTTTATGGGGCGAAACCTAATCACGGTTTTTTCCACTGTCAACACTTTGGCGCAAATATTTTTACGGTACCGAACGCGCGTCTGCCGGCCCCAGCCCGGTGCGCGTCGGCGCCGGCGTCGGGCGTGCGCACCGCGCCATGCCGCGCACGCATGCACATGCGCGACGCAAACGGCTTGTTTTAAGCAGTTTTTCCGACACGCATGCGCGCGCGTCGTGCACACCGCTCGCCGCGCAAGCACGGCAACCTTGCGTCGACGGCGCGCCATCGCGCGACGTCGACGTGCCTGAATCCGGTCCGCAGCCGGCCGGGTTTTTCGCGCCGCACAAGCGCCGATTGCGCGGAACTGCGCAGGATTTCGGGTCGTGTGCAGACGCCACGAACCCGGCTGTGACGCGTCGTGCGAGCGTTTTCGCCGGCTCGCAATCGGCAGATCTGCACGGCTACGAAGCCTGGCGGCTTCGACCAGAACACGCCGACGCGGCGGTGGCGTCAAAACAAAACCGGCCGCACGTGGCGGCCGGTCGGCAATGCGCAGCAAGCGACGCGGGGCGTCAGTGATCGTCGTCCTCGAGCAGCTCGGCGTAGTCGTCCGGTCCGAGCAGTTCGTTGAGCTGGTCGGGCTCTTCCGCCTCCACCACGAAGATCCAGCCATCGCCGTAGGCGTCCTCGTTGATGGTCTCGGGCTTGTCGGCCAGCGCCGAGTTGACCTCCACCACCGTTCCGCTGATCGGCGCGTATACGTCTGAAGCCGCCTTCACCGACTCCACCACGGCGCAGGCGTTGCCGGCTTCGACCCGGTCGCCGACGTTGGGCAGTTCGACGTAGACCAGGTCGCCGAGCAGGCCCTGTGCGTGGTCGGAGATGCCGACTGTGACCTTGCCATCGCCTTCGACGCGCGCCCACTCGTGGGATTTGAGGAATTTCAGATCGCCGGGAATATCGCTCATCGTGGGCTCCGGAAGTGCAGGCAGGGAAGGCGTGGATAGTGTATCCAAGCGCGGCGGGTACGGATCAAGCGCATGGCGATCAAACGCCGTCCTGCACCCTGCCCTCGCGGACGAACGGGAACTTCACCAGGCGCACCGGCACTTCGCGGCCGCGGATGTCGACCCGCACATCGCCGGTGGCGCCGGCGGGAATGCGCGCGAAGGCGATCGCCTTGCCGATGGTCGGGGAAAACGTGCCGGACAGGATCTCGCCTTCGCCCGCATCGGTCAGCACTTTCTGGCCATGGCGCAGCACGCCCTTGTCGTCCATCACCAGGCCGACCATCTGTCGCGGGGCGCCATCGGCGTGCTGGCGTTCGAGCGCCTCGCGGCCAATGAATGCGCGCGGTCCGGATTCCGAGCCGCCATCCAGCGCCACGGTCCAGCCGAGCGCGGCTTCGTAGGGCGATACGGTTTCGTCCATGTCCTGGCCGTACAGGTTCATGCCCGCCTCGAGCCGCAAGGTATCGCGCGCGCCCAGCCCGGCCGGCTTCACCCCCGCCTGCAGCAGCGCATTCCACAGCGCGACCGCGTGCGGCTGCGCGACGACGATCTCGAAGCCGTCCTCGCCGGTGTAGCCGGTGCGGGCGATGAACAGCGGCGTGCCGTCGCGGGTCATGGCCTCCGCCGCCGAAAACCGGGTGAGCTTGCCGGCGGCATTGGCGCCTGCCGCATCGAGCAGGCCAAGCACGCGCTCACGCGCGTTCGGACCCTGCACCGCGATCATCGCCAGCTCGCTGCGCTCGGTCACGTTGACATCGAAGGCCCTCGCCTGCGCCTCGATCCATGCCAGGTCCTTGTCGCGCGTGGCGGCATTCACGATCAGGCGGAACTTGTCGCCGTGCCGTCCGCCCTGCTCGAGGAAATAGACGATCAGGTCGTCGATCACCCCGCCCTGTGGATTGAGCATGCAGGTGTAGAGCGCCTTGCCGGGCTTGACCAGCTTGTCGACCGAGTTCGCCACCAGGCTGCGCAGGAATTCGCGGGTGCGTGGCCCTTCCAGGTCGACCACGGTCATGTGGCTGACGTCGAACATGCCC
>CAMLNE010000338.1 GCA_946481265.1 uncultured Panacagrimonas sp.
CTCGACCTCGGGCCCCGTGGACCCGGCCATCTTGCAGACGCTGCTCGCAAGCGATGCGGCGGACCTGCCGTTCACCCTGGGCTACGTCTCGGGCGCCGCCGGGGGCCACGCGCGGCGTCTGTGCCTGACCGGCCTGGCCGAGGGCGACCCGCACGCGCCCCCCCTGCTGTCCGCCGACGACGCGCTGTGGCCGGTGTTCGAGTGCCTGCGCCGCGGCGGGATGCTGGCGCGTGAAGACCTGGACACCCTGCCCGTCCTGCCGCCCTGGCCCGAGCCCGTGCGCCGCGCGCTGCTGGTGCGGGCGAGCCCGTCCTGCGTGCTGATCGCCGGCATCAGTCCGCGCCTGCCGCTGGACGCCGCCTATGCCGGGTTCCTCAGCCGGCTCGCCATCCGGTTCAAGGTCGTCGCCCGGCGGGCCGGCTAAGGCAGCTAGCCGGAGCATCGGGGTCGGTGCCCGGCAGGCGGGCGTATCGGACAGGCATGACGATGCGCACCCTCCTCGCCATCGGGTATCGGCGAGTGCGCGGTCAGGCCCACCGGTGCGATCACCCGGCCGGTCGCCGGATCCGTTCCGATCAGGCGGCGGGGCTCATTCGCCAGCGTCCCAGGTGACCGGCTCGAGCGCCTTGCGCAGGAAGGGGATCAGCGCGTCCGCCTGCGACCAGCCCCAGTGGAAGGCCTCGTCGAAATCCCGCGGCGTGGGCAGCAGGTTGAGCGGCGACAGGGTCGGCTCGAAGCGCATCAGCCAGTCGAAGTACCGACGCTGGTCGGGCAGCTGCAGCTGCAGGGCCTGCGTCACCGGCCACAGCCAGAGGTGCGTGGGCTCGAAGCGCGGGCCCAGGCAGTCCAGCGCCAGGTAGAAGGCATTGCGCGTGCCGATGCGGCCAGCATTGACGCCCTCCCAGGCGATGCGCGCCGGCACGTTGGCGGCCACGCCGCCGTCGACGAAGCGCGCCACCTCGTGTTCCTCGCGCAGGCGTTCCAGGATCTGGTCGGTCTGCGCGTCGCGCAGCGGCGGCTCGTACTGCAACACGGCGGGAATGGCCGCCGACAGTCCCACCGCGTCGACCACGCGCATGGCGCGGGTGGCCGGCTCTCGCCCCAGCACCAGCGGGCGCACCACGTTGGGATTGGCGAACGCGGCCAGCAGCAGCATGCGCTCGGCCAGCAGCTTCGAGAACCGGGCGGGCCTGCGCTGGCGCGCCACCAGCTCGCGCGCCGCCGCCGGCAGGTGGTCGTAGACGCGCCGGCGCACGCCCGCGATCACCGCCTCGTAGGGGATCTCCAGGTCCGACAGGCGCAGCGGCGTGCCGTCCGGGTGCTGCATGACGTCGTGCATCGCGCCCAGGTGCAGTCGCATCAGGCCGGGCAGCGTGTGCGTGTTCCCGACGTAGGGCCGGCCGAAGACGCGATGCAGGCTCAGCGACTTGCCCCAGGCCAGCAAGGCCTCGGCATCGAGCCGCCGCGTACGCGCCAGGAAGGCGCCGACCAGCGCGCCGATCGATGAACCCACCACGAAATCGGGACTGATGCCCTCGGCGCCGAGGCGCGCCGCTGCACCGATATAGACGAAGCCGGCGCCGCCGCCACCGCCGACCACCGTGACCAGCGCCCGGCGGCCCACCTCGGCGTCCAGCTCGTCGGCGGAGAAGTCCAGCGGATGCCGTGCGAGCAGCCGTGGCCGCGCGTCGTTCAGCGCTGCCGTCAGCGGCCCCAGCACCGCCACGCTGCGCAGCAGGCGTTCGCGGCGGGAATCCTCCTTGAACAGGGGCCGGTACAGCGCGCGCAGTACGAGCTCGCGAAACGGCTCGACCAGCGCGGTGTCGACCTCGACGTCCTCGCGCGGCGCCGCGCCCGGGGCGAACCGGTGCAGGCGGGCGAAGCCCAGGATGTAGCGCAATCGACGGAAATCGCGCTCGGGAATGAGCTCGGGGTGCGC
This sequence comes from uncultured Panacagrimonas sp., assembly GCA_946481265.1. The sequence goes on from CAMLNE010000338.1 coordinate 1,940, forward strand.
CAGCCAGGCGCGCACCAGCGCCGTCTCCATTCGCTGCAACTTGAGCAGCGTCTCGTTCGTCTCCAAGCCCTCGTTCCCCCGGACATCCGACCGTTTCGTCCCGCGGATCGAGCCGGGGATCGTGGCCGCGGACGATGAGGCGGCCTCGTGAAACGGTCAATCCCTGCGCGCCCTCCTGGCCGCGCGGTACGCGATACGGACAAGGGATGTGCGGTACCTGCCGCGCGGTGGCGCGCCGGCCCCCGCGCGACGGGCAGGCGGGAGGATGGGACCGATGCGGCCGCCGTCGCTCCTTCTGCGCTTCGGGAAAGGGGATGCGTCGCGCCGCCGACGGTGCATCCCGCGACCGCGGCACGCCGTGGTGCCGCGATGGCGCAGCGTCGCGGGAGCGGTTTGCCCGCTCCCGCGGATGGGGAAGGCCCCGGGCCGCGGTCAGGCGGCCTTCTTCACCTTCGGCTGCGATTCGAGAAACGCGTTCCAGGCGGCCTGCACTTCCTTCCAGCCGACGACGGCCAGCGGCTGGGCATCCGGCGAGATGAACACCAGGGGGCCGAGGAAGCTCATGTAGAACTCGCTGTCCACCGGGAAATTGGTGAGGTCGTGGCGCGCACCGGCCGACTCGTAACCGTAGCCCGGGGCCACCGCGGTATCGCCGCCGGCGTCCCTGCCGCCGCGCACGTCCATGCGGCCCTTGGTCAGCACGTACTCGCCCGGACCCTGGTGGATGTGGGCGTTGAACGAGGAGCCGGCGGGGCATCCGAAGTACGCGGTCCACGCGCCCATTTCCGGACCCACGTGCAGCAACTTCCAGCGGATGCCGCCCTTGGACAATGCCTCCGGGAACGGCGCCCAGGGCAGTTCGTCGATCTGTGCGTATTCCTCGTGAACCTGGCTCTTCATGGTGATGCCTCCTCGTCGTTGGCTGGGTCCGGCCCGATTCTCCCGCGGGCCTTGGCCCCGAACTAAGCGCCGGAATCGCGCTTGCGTCAATACGGAACGCCCTGTAGGTGCGCGCGTCCGGATGCGGCTCCAGCACTTGCCTCGCCGGGCCCGCAAGCCGTGCAGCGCATACGCATCGCGGCAGCTCGAATGTGAGCCCGCTGGTGGGCCCTAGGGCGTGGACGGCGCAGGCGGCGGCACGCTTCCCAGTGCCGCCGGCATCGGTCCACCGGTGGCCCAGTCGAGCAGTTCCACCGTGTGGACGACCGGCGCCGGCGCGCCGCCCGAGAGCTGGGTCAGACAGCCGATGTTGCCGGTGGCGATCACCTGCGGCGCGACGGCCGCCAACGCCACCTGCTTGCGCTCGCGCAGCGCCGTCGCCAGCTCGGGCTGCAGGATGTTGTAGACCCCGGCCGAGCCGCAGCACAGGTGACCGTCCGCGATGTCGCGCACCTCGAAGCCCGCCTGCGCGAGCAGTCGGCGCGGTGCTTCGCGCACACCCTGGCCATGCTGCAGCGAGCAGGCGGCGTGGTAGGCCACGGCCATCGCGCCGGGCCGCGTGACCGCGGGCAGACCGCGCTCGGCCACGACCTCGCTGATGTCGCGCGCCAGCGCGCTGACCTTCGCCGCGCGCTCGGCGTAGGCCGGTTCGTTGCGCAGCAGAAAGCCGTAGTCCTTCAGGCTGGTGCCGCAGCCCGAGGCGGTGACCACGATCGCCTCGAGTCCACCGTCCTCGATCAGGCGACTCCAGGCGTCGACGTTGGCGCGCGCGAACGCCAGGCTCTGTTCCTCCCGACCGAGGTGGTGCACCAGCGCGCCGCAGCAGCCCTGCCCCGGCGCGGCCACCACCTGGACGCCCATGCGCGCGAGCAGGCGCGTGGCCGCCTGCTGGATGGCGGGTTGCAGGACCGGCTCGGCGCAGCCTTCGAGGAAGGCGATGCGCGGCGCCGCCGGGGCGGACACGGGCGCATCCGCCGGCGCGCCGGCGGCCAACGGCAGGCGTGCTCCCGCAGGCACGGCGGCAAGCTCGAGCATCGCGCGCAAGGACCTGAACACGCCGGTCCGCGGCAACAGGCGCCCGAGTGGCGCGAACAGGCGGCCCATGGCCAGCGCCGCGCGGAATCGCCGCGGGTACGGCAGCAGCAGCGCCAGCAGCGCGCGCAGTCCGCGATCGGTCCAGCCGCGCCGGTAGCGCTGCTCGATCCAGGCGCGCGAATGATCGACCAGGTGCATGTAGTCGACGCCCGAGGGACAGGTCGTCTTGCACGACAGGCAGGACAGGCAGCGGTCGATATGGCGGACCGTCTCGGCGCTCGGCGTGCGCCGGTTCTCCAGCATGTCCTTCATCAGCATGATGCGGCCGCGCGGGCCGTCGAGCTCGTCGCCGAGCAGCGCGTAGGTCGGACAGGTCGCATTGCAGAA
>CAMLNE010000339.1 GCA_946481265.1 uncultured Panacagrimonas sp.
GCGCTGGGATTCGACGCTCGGCGTGCAGGAGATGGTCGACGAAGGCGTACGCCGCGCCTATACCAACCCGGACAATCCGCTGCGCGCCTCGGTGCTGGCGGATCCGGCCGGTGCGCGCAAGAACACCAAGGACAATACCCCGGCCGTCATCCATTACGAGATCGTGCCCGGCGACCACGTCGAAGTGACCTGCGCCGCCAAGGGCGGCGGCTCCGAGAACAAGTCGAAGATGGTCTGCCTGAACCCGTCCGACTCGATCGTCGACTGGGTGCTCAAGACCGTCCCGACGATGGGCGCCGGCTGGTGCCCGCCCGGCATCCTGGGCATCGGCATCGGCGGCACGCCGGAGAAGGCGACCGTGATGGCCAAGGAGGCGATCATGGCGCCGGTGGACATCCACCTGGTCAAGGACAAGAAGGCGCGCGGCGAGAAGCTCACGAAGATCGAGGAGCTGCGCCTGGAGCTGCTGGAGAAGGTCAACGCCCTGGGCATCGGCGCGCAGGGCCTGGGCGGCCTGACCACCGTGCTCGACGTCAAGATCATCGACTACCCGACGCACGCGGCCTCGCTGCCGGTGGCGATGATCCCGAACTGTGCCGCCACCCGGCACGTGCACTTCGAACTCGACGGCAGCGGTCCGGCCAGGCTCGAGGCGCCGAAGCTCGAGGACTGGCCCAAGGTGAAGTGGGAGGCGGACGTGAAGACCTCCACGCGCGTGGACCTGGACACGCTCACGCCCGAGATCGTGGCGAGCTGGAAGCCCGGCCAGACCCTGTTGCTCAATGGCCGGATGCTCACCGGCCGCGACGCCGCCCACAAGCGCATCCAGGACATGCTCGCCAAGGGCGAGAAGCTGCCGGTGGATTTCACCAACCGCGTCATCTACTACGTCGGCCCGGTCGACCCGGTGCGCGACGAGGCGGTGGGACCGGCCGGCCCGACGACGGCCACGCGCATGGACAAGTTCACCGAGATGATGCTGGCGCAGACCGGGCTGATCGCGATGATCGGGAAGTCGGAACGCGGACCCAGCGGCATCGAGGCGATCCGGAAGCACAAGGCGGCCTACCTGATGGCGGTCGGTGGCGCGGCCTACCTGGTCAGCAAGGCGGTCAAGTCGGCGCGGGTGCTCGGCTTCGCGGACCTGGGCATGGAGGCGATCTACGAATTCGAGGTGCAGGACATGCCGGTGACGGTGGCGGTCGATTCCTCGGGCACCTCGGTGCACGAGACCGGCCCCAAGCAGTGGCAGGCGAAGATCGGCGGGATCCCGGTCGTCGTCGCGTAAACCCCCGGCGGTGCCGGGAAGGATCCGATCGCCGATCGAAGAATCGGCCTCAACGCGAGAGGAGAACTGCAGGATGAGCGCTTTCCGTGAGCTGGAACACCGCGGCTGGAATTCGGCGGCCCGCGAATACGACGACGCCTTCGCGCGTCTGACCTCGCAGTCCATTTCCGCGCTGATGGAGGCGGTGCAGGCGGGCCCGGGCAAGCGACTGCTCGATATCGCCTGCGGTCCGGGCTACGTCGCGGCCGAGGCCGCGCGGCGCGGTGCCAAGGTGGTCGGTCTCGACTTCTCCGCCTCGATGCTGGAACTCGCACGGCACCGCAACCCGGGCATCGAGTTCCACGAAGGCGACGCCGAGGCGCTGCCGATGCCGGACGCCAGCTTCGATGCCGTCACCATGAACTTCGGCATCCTGCACCTGGATCATCCCGAGAAGGCCCTCGCCGAGGCGGCGCGCGTGCTGGCCCCGGGCGGCCGCTTTGCGTTCACCGTGTGGGCACTGCCCGAGCAGACCGCCGCATTTCGCATCGTGCTCGGCGCCGTGGCGCGCTGCGGCAAGGCGGACGTGCCGCTGCCGCCGGGACCGCCGTTCTTCCAGTACAGCGATGCCGCCGTCTCGAAAGCCGCGCTGGAAGCGGTGGGACTGGTCGACGTGCAGGTGAGCACCGTGCCGCAGGGCTGGCGGTTCAAGACGTCCACCGAGCTGTTCGAGGCGATGCTGGCCGGCACGGTGCGGACCGCCGCGCTGTTGAAGGCCCAGACCCCGGAGGCCCTCGCGGCCATCGGGGAGGCGATCCGCAAGGACGTCGAGGGCTTCGCGGCCGATGGCGGCTACGAGCTGCCGATGCCGTCGGTGCTGAGCGCGGCGCGCAAGCCGGGCTGAGCGTCCCGGCAGCTGCCACGGCGGGCGACGTTGTTGCCAGCGTCGCCACCCGTTGTGGCTCAGGGGGCGACGTGACGGGGTGAATTCCGGCTTGGGGCCCTGCGCCGGCCGCGGTGCGCGCCTGCTCGCCCGGTCACGGGCCCTGGTTGCCGGCGAGGCGCGCGAGCAGCCGGCTCAGATCCACCGCGAGGCGATCCACGTCGTCATCGTCACCACGGCGGCGCATCCCAGATTGAGCCACAGACCGCAACGCATCATCGCCGACTGCGGTACGAGCGCGCTGGCGAACACGATCGCGTTCGGCGGCGTCGCCACCGGCAGCATGAAGGCGCACGAGGCGGCGACCGCCACTGCCATTGCCGCCGCGACCGGCGACAGGCCCAGCAACTGGGCCGCCGGCAGGAAGATCGGCACCACCAGCGCGGCGCTGGCGGTATTGCTCACGAACTCGGTGAGAAGGATGACGAACACCACCACCACCGCCAGCAGGAGAATCGGCGGAGCGCCCTCGGCCAGAGCCAGCGCGTGCTCGACCATGAAACGACTCGCGCCGTGGGCCTGCACCAGCTCCGAGAGCGCCAGGCCGCCACCGAACAGCAGCAGCACGCCCCACTGCACCTGGCTTTCGAGTTCGCGCCAGCGCAGGCAGCCGCCGGCCACCAGGCCGATCAGGGCGGCGAGGGCGACGATGGTGTCGATATCGGCGCGGATGCCGACCAGGCGCGCCAGCGGCCCGCCACCGATCCAGCCCGCCACCGTGGCCGCGAAGATCCCCACCGTCACCCGGCGCTCTCGCGTCCACTCCATCGGTGCCGACCCCTGCAGCCGAATGGCGCCCCCCAATTGCGGGCGCAGCAGGGTCCACAGGATCCCGATCATCACCAGCCACAGCAGCACGGCAATGGGCAGGCCGATGACCAGCCACTGCGCGAAGCTGATGCCGGCCTGCGCTGCGGCGATCGCGTTGGGGGGACTTCCCACCAGCGTCGCGATGCCGCCCAGACTGCAGCCGTAGGCCAGGGCCAACAGGACGAAGATCTGTTCCCGCGGCCCGATCGCCGCTTCGCCGGTCTCGTCCTGGAGCAGCCCGATGGCCAGCGGCAGCATCATCGCGGCCGTGGCCGTATTGCTGATCCACATGGACAGCGCGGCCGCGAGCGCGCTCAGCAGGATCGCGGCGCGCGCACGCCGCCCACCTGCCAGGCGCATCACCGCCTGCGCGAGTGCGTGGTCCAGTCCCTGGCGGTGCAGTGCCGCTGCGAGCGCGAAGCCCCCGAGGAAAAGGAAAATGATGGGGTGCGCGAATGGCGCGAGCGCTTCTCGCGGCGCGGCCAGCCCGCCCAGTACGGCAAGCACTGGCACCAGAAGCGCGGTGACGGCGGGCGGCACGAGCTGGGTCACCCACAGGGAGCCGACCAGAACGAACAGCGCCAGCGAGGCCCGCAGTTCGTCCGGCGGCGGCGCCAGCAGCAGGGTTGCCCCGGCCAGTGCAAGGCTCACCCCGGCCTTCAGCCACATGGTCGAACCTCCGGCACGTCGACTGCGATGCCGGTCGATGGGCTGCCTTGCGCAAGGATCATCGCGACGATGCTCCGGCCGGATGGTCGTGGGTCCCGCCTGCATCGCTCATGGTCACCTGCAAGATGCTCCGGAACCCGTCGACGCCGGGCACCGTGTTCCCCGATACCCCCGGACCGGCGGATCCGCCGACGGTGAGGGCCGCCGAACAGCGATTCTGCATGGGGTCTCTCGCGGCGGGGCGGCGGAAACAGGAAGTCCACACGATAAACCAGACGCAGCGGCGCACTGCGGTGTATCTCCCTTCCATGCAGTGCTTGCAGGATAATCGGCCGTCACGACCCGCATGCCCCTCGCAATGACCTCGTATCGCTCGTTGTCCATGCTCGGCTTCTTCGCCTGCGCCGGCGGTCTTGCGTTCGCGCTCTACCTGCAGCACTTCCGCGGCTTCGACCCCTGCCCGATGTGCATCTTCCAGCGCGTGGCAATGCTCGGGGCGGGCCTGTTCTTCCTGCTGGGGGCGCTGCACGCGCCGAAAGGTGGCGGCCGGGCGGTCTACGCAGGCCTGGCGGCCGTCGCCGCCGTCATCGGCGCG
>CAMLNE010000340.1 GCA_946481265.1 uncultured Panacagrimonas sp.
CATGCGCTCGTCCGCATATTCCTCGAGCGCGCGATCCAGGATCAGGTGCCGGCGAAGGTCCAGGCCATTGGCCTGGTCCATCACGCGAAAGAACAGCAGCTGGCCCCAGGCGACGGACTGGTTGCCCACGCGAACGGTGGTGCTGCCGCTGCTCCACTGAAGGAAGAACGCCGGCAGATCCACCTGGTAGTGCTTGCCCGAGCGCTCGAACAGCAGCGGATGCTTGTCTCCGCGCACGGCATAGCCCAGGAAATCCGGCTTGCCGCCGAACTGTCGTCGCTCGCCGCCCTCGATGCCGCCATTGATGTCGTCGTAATCGCCGTAATCGAAGTCGCGATATCCGAGGCCGCCCGGGTCATACACCGCGCGCAGCCGCGCAATCAGGGCGATGTCGCCCCAGGACAGCGTCGGCGTGATCTCGAAACGCAACAGGTGGTAGTTCAGGTCGTTGTCGCGCGTCGGGACATAGCGCCGGAACACGTCGTTCGCGCCCGAGGCACTGGCCTGCTGCACCCCGCGTGGGAGCGGCAGCAGGCTGGGCGTGGCCAGACCCGTGGGATCGAGCGGAACGGTCCAGCCCATGGCCGGATCGCCCGCCTGACGATAGACCGGCACGCCGTTGGCCGGGTCACCGAACTGGTTGGCATAGGCGTTCTCGCCGCTGGTGCTGAAAGCCGTCTCGGCGCGCAGCAGGGCGTTGAACGAAAAATCGGCGCCGAGAAACCGGGTCCCGTCGCCGGCGGCGTAGAGGGAGGGCGCGAGCAGCAGCGATGCGGCCACGGCCGCCACCGGGCAAACAAGCCTCGTTCTCATGGAATCTCGTCCTGTTCTTTCTTATGGACGGGGTCGCCGCCTTCCGTCCCTGTGCCGGGATTGCGGCGCAACGCACCGTCCCGGCGCGATCAGTGCAAAAGCGAGGCCATCAGGGTCGATGAGGTTTATTTCTTCGTATTACAAAAGGATGGGAGCACCTCCCCTGGTTCGTCAGCTCCCATGGACGCGGCCGCCGACGAGGAGCGACAAGTGGCTGGCGCTCGCCCCATGAGGCCGCGATCCGCCAAGATGGCGCGCATGCCCTGAACATGGCCGCCAGGAGAGATGACGCGCGTTGCGCGCATTTCGCACCGACATGTGGCGCACTTCGCCCCTCGGCGGGGCGTCGATCTTGATAAGGCGTGGCACATTTCGATATGTTGTAGGACAATCTGATCCTATAATTCGGCGCCTCAAAACGCACCCCGGGCTCGAGGAGGCCCGCAACACCATGCAGATCGGCTCCCTGATCCGTCGCGCCGCCCTTCAGTTCAAGGACGCGCCTTGCCTGACCGAGGGCGCGCGTACCCTGAGTTTTCGCGATTTCGACCGCCTGACCGACCAGCTGGGCAACGCGCTGCTGGCCCTGGGCCTGAAGCCGGGCGACCGCGTCGGCGTGCTGCTGCCCAACGGCATCGATTGTCTGATCGCCTACTACGCCCTGGCCAAGAACGGCCTGGTCCGGGTCGGGCTGAACGTGCGCGAGACGATGGAGAACCATCAGTACAAGCTCGGCGAGGTCGGCGCCCGCGGCCTGATCCACAACCTCGAGGCCGGTCTGGGCCACGAGGTCTACATCCCGCTGGCGCGCCTGCTCGAGCTGATCCAGACCGGCTCCTCGGCGCCCTGCCAGGTGGACCGCGCGCTCGACGAGCCCTACCGCCTCGGCTTCACCGGCGGCACCACCGGCAATGCCAAGGCCGTGACCCTGACCACGCGCGGTGAACTGGCCGAACTGGCCGCGTTCCTCGCCGACTTCGTGCCGGACCTGACGCAGGGCGAGACCTTCCTGCACGCCTCGCCGATCTCGCACGCCTCGGGCGCCTTCTTCCTGCCGGGTCTCGCGCGCGGCATCCGCCACCTGGTCATGACCAAGTTCGAACCGGCCGAATTCCTGGAACTCGCGGCGCGCGAGGGCGCGGTGCACACCTTCCTGGTGCCGACGATGCTCGCGATGATCCTCGAGCAGCCGGCCACGCACGACGCCAAGCTCAAGCTGCGCAGCATCTGCTACGGCGCCTCGCCGATCTCGCCGGCCGTGCTGCAGCGCGGCGAAGCCCGCTTCGGCCGCGTCTTCAGCCAGACCTACGGCCAGGCCGAGAGCCCGATGGTCATCACCTACCTGCGCCCGAAGGACCACGATCGCGTCGGCTCCTGCGGACGGCCGTATTCCTTCGTCGAGGTCGGCATCGTCGACGACGACGACCGCTTCCTGCCCGTCGGCGAAGTCGGCGAGATCGTCTGCCGCGGCCCGCAGCTGATGTCGCATTACTGGAATCGCCCCGAGGCCACCGAGAAGGCGTTTCGCAACGGCTGGCTGCACACCGGCGACGTCGGCCGCATGGATGAGGACGGCTTCTATTACATCCTCGACCGCAAGAACGACATGCTGATATCGGGCGGCTTCAACGTGTACCCGCGCGAGGTCGAGGACGTGCTGCAGGCCTTCCCGGGCGTCATCGAATCCGCCGTCGTCGGCCTGCCGGACGAGAAGTGGGGAGACCGCCTGCACGCCGTGATCACGGCGCGCGCCGGCGTTACCGTCGAGGACGTGCTGGCTTTCGCGAAGACGAAACTCGCCGGCTTCAAGATGCCGCGATCGATGGAGATATGGCCCGAGCTGCCGAAGTCCGGCGCGAACAAGATCCTGCGACGGGCGGTGCGTGAGAAGGTGGTTGCCGCTCGGAAAGGACCTTGAAAAAAGGCGATCGCAAAGGCGCAAAGGTGAAAAGAAAGGACACAAAGAAAAGATGAGAGAAAAAAAAGATTGACGATGGAAAGAAGAGCGCAGCGACGGCATCGGCCATTTGAAACACGAGCCTCTGCGTCCTTTCTTTTCACCTTTGCGCCTTCGCGTTAGCCGTTCTTGAAAGTCAGAAATACCAAGACCATGCCCACGATCCCCGACCTCCATCTCGTCCTGCACGGCCTCGCGATCAAGAAGCACGCGGATGCACAGGCCGTCTCGACCTTGCTCGGCCTGCCGCTCGAGCGCGTGAACGCCGCGCTGGCAGACGCCGTGAAGCGCGGCCGCGCCGCCGAAGCCCAGGGCCGCTACCTGCTGACGCCGACCGCGCGCATGGCGCTCGACGGCGAGTATTCGAAGTACTACCCGGACCTGCGCGGCAATGCCGACTTCATCGCCGCCTACGAAGCCTTCGAGCGCATCAATGTCGAGCTCAAGACCCTGATCACGGACTGGCAGACCATGGATGTGGCGGGCCAACGCGTGCCGAACGACCATTCCAACGAGGCACACGACCAGCGCGTGCTCGATCGCCTGGGCGACATGCACGAGCGCGCCGACAAGATCCTCGCGCGGCTCGCCGCCGGACTGCCGCGACTGCAGATCTATCGCGATCACCTGCTGCAGGCGCTGGAGAAGGCCGAGGACGGCGCCATCGAGTGGGTCAGCGACGCGCGCATCGACAGCTACCACACGGTGTGGTTCGAACTGCATGAAGAAGTGCTGCGCCTGATGGGCCGCATGCGCAGCGAGTAGGGCCGATGCCGACCTCCCTGGGAACCTGGACGCTGGCGCTCGACGGCGGCGCGGCGCCGGACAAGTCGCTGATCGGCGGCAAGGCCTGGTCGCTGGCGCGCATGCGTGCGCTCGGCCTGCCGGCGCCGCCGGCCTTCGTCGTCACCACGCGCGCCTGCACGCAGTTCCTCAAGCTCGGCGCCGAACCGGCGGAGCTCGCGGACGAACTCGCGGCGGGCATCGCCTGGCTGGAAGCGCAGACCGGCCGGACCTTCGGCGGCGGCAGCAAGCCGCTGCTCGTCTCGGTGCGCTCGGGCGCCGCCATCTCGATGCCCGGCATGATGGACACGGTCCTGAACCTGGGTATCGACGACGGTACCGAAGCCGCGCTGGCCGCCGAATGCGGCGACCCGGCCTTCGCCAGGGACACGCATCGCCGCTTCCTCGAGCTGTACGCGAGCATCGTGCTGCGTGCGAGCGTCCCCGAACTCGAGCGCACGGCAACGCCGGCGCAGTGGTGCGAACAGATCGCCGCCGCGGCGGGTGCCCCGATTCCCGCAACCGCGGTGGAGCAGCTGCAGGCCGCCGTGCGGGCGGTGTTCGAGTCCTGGAACTCGCGCCGTGCAAAGCGCTACCGCCAGCACAACAACATCCCGGACGACATCGGCACCGCCGTCACGGTGCAGGCGATGGTGTTCGGCAATCTCGATGCGAACTCGGGCACCGGCGTGCTGTTCACGCGCAATCCGCTCGACGGCTCGCCCGCGC
>CAMLNE010000341.1 GCA_946481265.1 uncultured Panacagrimonas sp.
GACCTGCACGCCGTCGACGTCGATCACGCGGTATTCGCCGGCCGCCGCAGTGTCCGGCATGCAGGTGACCAGCGACTTGTCGACCAGTGCGGTGAGCAGGTCGGCAATCTCCACTTCCGGCAGGCTCTGGTCTGCGCACACCGCCTCCGCCGCCACCAGGTCCCAGCCATCGGCGAACACCGCGAGGCGATCGAACAGCAGGCGCTCGGATGGCGGGAGCATGTCGTAGCTCCACTCCACCGTCGCGCGCAGGGTCCGGTGGCGCGTTCCGGTATCGCGCGCGTCGCTGGCCAGCAGTCGGAAGCGATCCTTCAGGCGCAGTGCCAGTTCGCGGACCGGCAGCGCTCGGGCGCGGCCGGCGGCCAGTTCCAGCGCCAGTGGCATGCCGTCGAGCCGCCGGCAGATCTCGGCGACCGCCTCGGCGCTGCCGGCGTCCAGGCTGAAATCCGGCCGGTGCGACTGGATCCGCTCGACCAGCAGGCGCGCCGCCTCCGACGGCTCCCCTTCCTGCTCGCGTGTCGACAGCGGAGCCATGCGCAGCAACTGTTCGCCGCGCAGGTGCAAGGGCTCACGCGATGTCGCGAGCACGCGCACCCCCGGTGCAGCCGCCAGTGTCAGGGCCAGGCGGGCAGCCGCGGCCACCACGTGCTCGCAGTTGTCCAGGATCAGCAGCGCCGCACGCGGCTCGAGGTAGGCGACCAGCGTGTCGAGCATCCCGCGCCCGGACTCCTCGGCAACCCCCAGGGCGTGCGCGCAGGCATGCACCACCGACTCGGCGTCGGGCGCGCCGGCCAGTTCCACCAGCCAGACGCCATCGCGGAAGAAGGGCAGCAGATCGCCGCCGACCTCCAGCGCCAGGCGTGTCTTGCCGACGCCGCCGGGCCCGACCACGCTGACGATGCGGCGCTCGCGCAGAAGTCCGCCCAGGCGCGTGCGTTCCGCGCCGCGGCCGATGAAGGAGGTCGCCGCGCCTGGCAGGTTGTGCCCGCGCACCGACAGCGTCCGCGGCGGCGGAAAGTCCGCGCGCAGTGCCGGATGACACAGCTGGTGGAGGCGCTCCGGCTCGGGAAAGTCCTTGAGCCGGAAGCTGCCGAGGTCGCGCAGCGTGCATCCCTCCGGCAGGCGTCCGGCCACCGCCTGGGCGGTCGCCGCCGAGACCAGGATCTGCCCGCCGTGGCCGGCCGCCGATACGCGCGCAGCCTGGTGCACCGCCAGCGCGATGTAGTTGTCGCCGTAGGGCTCGGCGTCGCCGGTGTGGAGGCCCATGCGCAAGGCCAGGCGGATGCCCCCGGGCCAGTGCTCGGCACCCATCGCGACCTGCGCTTGCAGGCTGGCGCGAAGCGCGGCCAGGGCGTCCGGAAAGGCGCAGAAGCAGGCGTCGCCCTCCTCGCCCACCCGCTGCCCGCCATGGCGGTGCACCGCCTCGCCCAGCAGCTCGCGGTGGCGGAACAGCAGGACGGGGAACTCGTCCCCGAGGCGGCGCAGCAGCCCGGTCGAGCCCTCGATGTCGGTCAGAAGGAAGGTGACGCGGCCGCGCGGGAGCGTCTCCACAGGCTCGGCGGGCAGCTTGCGCGTCATCGTCGCACTGTAGCGGATGGGCAGCCGCTCCCAGGGGCCGCCACGTGCGACAAGGCAGCGCATGGCGCTTTCACAGGCGCCAGGGCAATGGACGTAAACTCGCGGCCCTTTTTCCAGCCACTGCGCGGGCCCGATGTCCACCGTTGCCGATCAGGCGGCCCTGCGCCGCACCTTCGCCATCATCAGCCACCCCGACGCGGGCAAGACCACGCTCACGGAGAAGCTGCTCTTGTTCGGCGGCGCGATCCAGCTCGCCGGCGCGGTCAAGGGTCGCAAGGCGACGCGGCACGCCACCTCGGACTGGATGGCACTGGAACAGCAGCGCGGCATCTCGATCACCACCTCGGTGATGCAGTTCCCCGACCGCGACCGCATCGTCAACCTGCTCGACACGCCGGGACACGAGGACTTCTCCGAGGACACCTACCGCACGCTGACCGCCGTGGACTCGGCACTGATGGTGATCGACGCGGCGAAGGGCGTGGAGACGCGCACCATCAAGCTGATGGAGGTCTGCCGCCTGCGCGACACGCCCATCGTCAGCTTCGTCAACAAGCTCGACCGCGAAGGACGCCCGCCGCTGGAGCTGCTCGACGAGATCGAGAAGGTGCTCGGCCTGCAGTGCACGCCGATCACCTGGCCGCTCGGCATGGGGCAGGATTTCAAGGGCGTCTACCACCTGCTCGAAGACCGCTTCTACCTGTACACGGGTGACAAGCGCCGTATCTCCGAGATCGAGACGATCGACGGCCTGCTCACGCCGGGGCTCGGTGACCGTTTCGGCGCGAGCTACCAGACCTTGCGCGACGAGATCGAACTGCTGCAGATGGCCGGCACGGAGTTCGACCTGGAGAAGTACCGTGCGGCCAGGCTCACGCCGGTGTTCTTCGGCTCGGCGATCAGCAATTTCGGCGTGCGCGAACTGCTCAATGGCTTCGTCGAGTGGGCGCCGCCGCCACAGCCGCGCGAGACCGACACGCGCCCGGTGCTGACCACCGAGGAAAAGTTCAGCGGCTTCGTGTTCAAGATCCAGGCCAACATGGATCCCAAGCACCGTGATCGCGTGGCCTTCCTGCGCGTGTGCGCGGGCAGCTACCGCCGTGGCATGCCGCTGCACAGCGTGCGCCTGGGCGGCCCGGTGCGGATCTCCAGCGCCCTGACCTTCATGGCCTCGGACCGCGAGACGGTGGAGCAGGCCTGGCCCGGCGACATCATCGGCCTGCACAACCACGGCAACATCGCCATCGGCGATGCGCTCACCGAGGGCGAGACCCTGCGGTTCCTGGGCATCCCGAACTTCGCGCCGGAACTGTTCCGCCGTGTGGTCCTGCGCGACCCGCTCAAGGCCAAGCAGCTGAACAAGGGCCTGGACCAGCTCTGCGAGGAAGGCGCCACCCAGGTCTACCGGCCGCTGACCAACAACGACATCATCCTGGGCGCCGTGGGCACGCTGCAGTTCGACGTGGTGCAGTTCCGCCTGCGCGACGAGTACAACGTGGAGTCGTCGTTCGAGCCGGTGACGGTCCACTGCGCGCGCTGGGTGGACTGCGCGGACCGCAAGCGCTTCGAGGCCTTCGTGGAGAAGAACGAGACGCGCATGGCGCGCGATCACTACGGCGACCTGGTCTACCTGGCCAGCTCGTCCGTGAACCTTTCCATGACGCGTGAACGGCATCCGGAAGTGAGCTTTCTGGATACCAAGGAGCATGCGCGCGCCTGAGCTGGCGCAAGAAGCGCGCCTCGACGGTTCAGTGAGGATTCATGCGCAACGTTCAAAAAACGCATCTGTTTCATTTGCCGCCCGCTAGCGTCAAACCGCTAGACTGTGCCGGCCAACACACCAAGAACGGGAGATTGAGCGTGAAAAAACTAAGAAACTTCTGTGCAATTTCGAGTTTGGCGTTGATGGCAACGTCGGCCCATGCATTCGACGATTCAAAGTACGTCGGCCTGATGGGGCTCGGCTACTTCGCCGACAAGGACCTCGAACTCGATGATGGCGGCGGTGCCCGCGGCTACTTCGGCATCCCGCTCGCTGAAAGCCTCAATCTCGAACTCAACGCCTTCGGCTACGGCGCGGATCCCGAGGACAATACCGCCGCCTATGTGAAGCAGTACGGCGCCGGCATCGACCTGATGGCACCCTTCGCCAAGGGCAAGGTCACGCCGTTCGCCCTGTTCGGCGGTGGCTACAACCGCCTTGAGCAGCGTGGCTCGGGTCGCTTCGACAACGGATATGCGAACGCCGGCCTCGGCCTGCTGTTCGACCTCGGCCGCGGCTGGGGCCTGCGCGCGGAAGGCCGCTACGTGGCCTTCTTCCCGGACAGCGGTGCGGACCTCGATGACGGTCATTACGACGATGCCGTCGCCGGGCTGGGCCTGCAGTACACGTTCCAGAAGCCGGTCGTGGCGCCGCCGCCTGCGCCGCCGCCGCCGCCGCCTCCGGCGCCGAAGGATTCGGACGGTGATGGCGTCGTCGACTCGGCCGACCAGTGCCCGAACACACCCAAGGGCGTGCAGGTCGACACCCGCGGTTGCCCGCTGGATTCGGACGGCGACGGCGTGCCCGATTACCTCGACAAGTGCCCGAACACGACCAAGGGCCTGAAGGTCGATGCAACCGGTTGCGTGCGTGATGCGCAGACCATCGTGCTGCAGAACGTCAACTTCGAGTTCGACAAG
>CAMLNE010000342.1 GCA_946481265.1 uncultured Panacagrimonas sp.
AGCCGGTCAGGGTGGCCTGGCCGATGTGCGTGGTCACCTCGGCGCCGCCTTGCGCCGGCAGGGACTGGAACGACAGGCCCGAGCGGGTCAGGAAGTCGCGCACCTTGTCGCAGTCGGTGAACTCGGTGCCGGGTAGCACGAAGATGTGGAAGTTGCAGTCATCGGCGGCGACGCTGATCGGCGTGCGTTCCTGGAATGCCTCCAGCGCAGGGTTCACCGCGTGCGTCAGGCCCTTGAAGATGGGGATGAAGGTCAACACGCCAAGCAGGCAGCCGGCGACGATGATCTTCAGGCGCCCGATGCGGTCCGACAGCGCACCGAAGATCACGAAGAAGGGTGTGCCGATCAGCAGCGCGGCCGCGATCAGCGCGTAGGTGGTCAGGTAATCCAGCTTGAGCGTGATGGTCAGGAAGAACAGCGCGTAGAACTGCCCCGTGTACCAGACCACGCCCTGCCCGGCCGTTGCGCCCAGCAGCGCGAGCAGGACGAACTTGTTGTTGGGATAGCGCAGGAAGCTGTCGGTCAGCGGCGACTTCGACGCGCGCCCCTCGGCCTTCATCTTCTGGAACAGGGGCGACTCGTTGAGCTTCAGGCGGATGTAGACCGAGAAGACCAGCAGCGCGATCGACCCCAGGAAGGGAATGCGCCAGCCCCAGTCGGCAAACGCTTCCTTGTCCATCGCGACGCGGCAGCCTCCGATGACCAGCAGCGAAAGGAAGAACCCCATCGTCGCGGTGGTCTGGATCCAGCTGGTGGCGTAGCCGCGGCGCCGGTCCGACGCATGCTCGGCCACGTAGGTCGCGGCACCGCCGTATTCGCCGCCCAGTGCCAGGCCCTGCAGCAGGCGCAGGGTGACCAGGATGATCGGCGCGGCGATGCCGATGCTCTCGTACGTCGGCAGGAAGCCCACCGCGGCGGTTGCGCTGCCCATGACCAGGATCGTCACCAGGAAGGTGTACTTGCGACCCACCAGGTCGCCCAGCCTTCCGAAGACCAGCGCACCGAACGGACGCACCAGGAAGCCGGCGGCATAGGTGGCGAAGGCGGAAAGCAGGGCGGCGGTCTCGTTGCCCGGGGGAAAGAAGAGCGCGGCGAAGAACGGTGCGAGCGTGGCGTAGAGGTAGAAGTCGTACCACTCGAACACGGTGCCCAGCGAGGAGGCGAAGATCACGCGCCGCTGCTCGGCCGGCTTCACTTCCGTGTGGTCGTCGACGACTGCCCCTTCCCCTGCGCTCATCCCCTCTCCTTGCGTTGCGTGTTCGCTTGCCCGGCCCGATTGCGGGCATGACTCCCGTTTTTTCCAAGGCTACGCGGGCGACCGGGGCTTGCCCACTCGGGGCAACCACGGCGGGTCATGCGTCGGCGGCTTTGACCTGCCCGGATGCCGGCCCCGATAATCCGCGACCGCGCTTCACGCGGCTCGTGTCGGGGTATAGCGCAGTCTGGTAGCGCGCCTGCTTTGGGTGCAGGATGTCGGGGGTTCGAATCCCTCTACCCCGACCATCTTTCCTCTTGCGCAGCGGCGCGGCGGAATCGGGCCCGGCCTCGCGCCATGGCGCGGCTCGCGACCGCGGCGGATTGGGAAATCGCCTCCGCATCTGGAATGACGCTTCCTGAATCGGTAGACTTCGCCGCCCTGTGGTGGCCGTAGCTCAGTTGGTAGAGTCCCAGGTTGTGATCCTGGTTGTCGCGGGTTCGAGCCCCGTCGGTCACCCCACTTTTTATCGAGTCGGCCGCTTGCTTGGAAAAAGAGAGCGGCTACAATGCGCGCCCCTTTACGGGCGCAGCGAAAGATTGCAACGGGTTGCTAGCTCAATGGTAGAGCAGCTGACTCTTAATCAGTAGGTTCGGGGTTCGAGTCCCTGGCAGCCCACCATCCTTTGCAATCGACGCGGGTTTCCCGCGCAATTTCCCGCTTGAACATCCACGCCGCTGAGGCCGCGTTGCGTGCAGGCTGTCCGCGCGCACGCCGCCGGTTCCTGCCCAAGTGCACACGCTTCATCCCCTGCACCGCGCGGACGCGCTGCCGGCAACCGGCCCGCTGCACACGATCGACTCAGCCGGGCGGGATGGCTTCCACCGCCATGCGCTGGGCGCCCACCACGATCATGCGCAGCATCGCCACGGTCTGCTCGAGAATGGCCGCGTGGTGCTCGCGTGGCAGGTCCATCGCGGTGGCCCCCATCGCGAACACGAGCCGCGTGATCGCCTTGGCCGCCAGCGCCGGCTCGGCGATGGGCACGTCGTTCGCCTTGGCCAGCCGCACGAGATCCACGCACAGCTCGTCTTCGAAGAAGCGTAGTTCGCGTTCGACCGCGCGCTTGAAGGCCTCCGAGCCGGTGCTGCCCTCCCGCAGCAGGATGTGCAGGAATTTCTCGTCGGAGCCGAGCTGCTCCATGAAGGTCTCCAGCGAACTGCGGATGACGCTGCGTTCCTTCGAGGCGCGGTGACGCGCCTCGCCGATGATCCGGCGCAGCGAGCGGCCGGCCAGATCGATCAGCGCGATGGCGAGTTCATCGGTGTCGCGGAAGTGGCGGTAGAAGCTGTTGGGCGCGATGCCGGCCTCGCGCGCGATCTCGCGCAGGCTCAGGGTCGAGATGCTGCGATGCGGCCCGACCAGGCCAAGCGCAGCGGCGATCAGATCTTCCCGCGAGATGCTCGGCCGACGGCCGCCGGCCGAGCCGTTGCCCGGCTTGGCACGCACTTTCACTCGCCCTGAACTCCCTGTTTTCGCTGGCATGGGGGCATCATAGTCCGACCTTTAATATACATTTGTATAGACATACGTCCTTACGTCTGTATACTGGCTCGGTCCGGCTGTCCGGATGTCTTTTCGAAGTCCTCCCATGTCCGCCTTGCGGCGTTACCTGCAGCCCCTGGTTTCCCCGGCCGTCTTCGATTTCTGGGCCAGCCGCCTGGACCGGACGGCGTCCTGGGACCGGCCCCTGGCGCGCATCGTGTCGCGCCGGGCCGAATCGCGCGACGCCGTCACCCTGGTCCTGCAGGCCAATCGCCACTTCGGCGGCTTTCAGCCCGGCCAGCACCTGAACGTCACTGCCGAGATCGACGGCGCCCGGCTGACCCGCAGCTACAGCCCCTCGCAGGTTCCCGGCCATCCGCGGCGCCTGTCGATCACCGTGCGCCGCGTCCAGGCCGGCCGCCTCAGCTCACAGTTGTGTCTGCGCGCGCGCGTTGGCGACGTGCTGGAACTCGGCCCGGCGTTCGGCGAGATGACCTGGCCGCGCGAGACGGACGGTCCCTGGCTATTCCTGGCCGCCGGCAGCGGCATCACCCCGCTGATGAGCCTGATCCGCAGCGCCGCCGCGACCGGCCGGATGCCCGATCTCCAGCTCGTCTACTGGGCGCGCCAGCGCGCCGATCTCTGCTTCGTCGACGAACTGCGAGCCCTGTCGAAGGCGTTGCCCCGCCTGCGCTGCCACTTCGTGCTCACGCGCGAGGCGAGCCTCGAGGCGCACGAGAGCGCCGGCCGCCCCAGCCAGGTCCTGCTCGACCGGCTGGTGCCCGACCCCGCGGCGCGCCGGGTCCGTGCCTGCGGACCGCACGGATTCGTCGAATCGCTGCGCGGCCTGCTGGATGGACGCGTCGCCGACTTCCTCGCCGAATCGTTCACGCCTGCCCCGCTGCCGCTGGCGCCAACCGGAACCGTGCGCGTCGAACTGGCGCGCAGCGGCCGCACCCTGGAGGTGACGATGGGGATGCCGTTGCTCGCCGCGCTCGAGGCACAGGGGCTGCACCCGGCGCACGGTTGCCGGATGGGACTGTGCAACACCTGCGCCTGCGCAAAGCAGGCCGGTACCACGCAGGACCTCGTTGGCGGTGCGCTGGATGCCGAACCCAATCCGGCGCTGCGCATCTGCGTGAATCGCGCCGCATCCGATCTGATTCTCGACCTCTAGATCTCCAGACCCCGAAATGGCTTCCGCCACCATCCCGCTTTCGCCTCCTGAACTCGAAGCCTTCGGCGCCGAGCTCGACGCACTGCGCGCGCGCACGCTCGCCAAGCTCGGCGACGAGGACGCGCGCTACATCCGTCGCGTGATCAAGGTGCAGCGGTACCTGGAGGCGGCCGGCCGCGTGCTGCTGTTCGCCAGCTTCTTTCCGCCGTGCTGGGTGCTGGGCACGCTGCTGCTCGGCATCGCCAAGATCCTCGAGAACATGGAGATCGGCCACAACGTGATGCACGGCCAGTACGACTGGATG
>CAMLNE010000343.1 GCA_946481265.1 uncultured Panacagrimonas sp.
GCAGCTCGAAGAAGCGCGGCTGCGCCTCGTGGAACAGGCCGTGCGCGTCGATCACGGCCGCGCCGCGGCCGTGCACGCGGTCGGTGTGGCGCAGCAGATGCAGGAAGAAGCTGTGCGAGGCGGCGTTGAACAGGTGGAAGGTGATGTGCTGCTGGCGCTGCTTTTCCAGCGCGCTGAAGCGCGCGCGTGCATCACGCCGGTACAGCGTGACCAGCGAGTACAGGCCGCTGCGCCCGTCACGGTGGCCGGTGGCCAGGATGCGCTCGATGCCGTACGGCGCAAACGCGTCGCGGTAGATCGCCGAGGCGTGGAAGTCGTCGTCCGCGAGCACGTCTTCCATGTCCACCGGACAGCCGAGCTGCGCCAGGATGCGCGCGGGCAGCGGGTTGAGCGGCACGGTGTCCTGCAGGCGCTGCGGGAAATCGCCGGGCAGGCCCATCACGGTGACGGTGTGGAAGCGCATCCGGGTGGTCACGCCGCTGCCCCACAGCGCGCCGTCGCAGGGGATCAGCTGCGCGACCTCGTGCAGCGCCCAGGCGCGGAAGTTTTCCGGCGGCATCGCCGGGGCATTGCGATAGAGGCGCGCGATCAGCGCATCCGTGGGGTCCGGACTGGCTTCGTTCTCCTCCATCGGGCCGAATGTAACAGCCGGCCCGGGGGCTGTCCCGAGACCACCGGCGCACGTCCGCGCGCACGTCGCGGCCCGGGCCGGCGCTGGATTGCGGCGGCGAGCGCACCGACAATCCGCGGCCGACCCGTCCAGCCTTCGTCCCGATCCCCGTGCAGTTCGAGCTCCTTTCCACCGATGGCGGCGCCCGCCGCGGCCGCCTCGTGTTCGCGCGCGGCGCGGTCGAGACGCCGGCCTTCATGCCGGTGGGCACCTACGGCACGGTCAAGGGCCTGACGCCGGCCGAGGTGCGCGCCACCGGTGCGCAGATCCTGCTCGGCAACACCTTCCACCTGATGCTGCGGCCTGGTGCCGACGCGATGCGCGCCCTGGGCGGCCTGCATCGCTTCATGGACTGGGACGGCCCCATCCTCACCGACTCCGGCGGTTTCCAGGTGTGGAGCCTGTCGGGCCTGCGCAAGATCACCGAGGAAGGCGTGAAGTTCGCGTCGCCGATCAACGGCGACCGCGTGTTCCTGACGCCCGAGCGCGCCATCGAGGTGCAGCACGCGCTGGGCTCGGACATCGTCATGCAGTTCGACGAGTGCACGCCGCATCCGGCCACCGAGAAGCAGGTGCGCAAGTCCATGGAGATGAGCGCGCGCTGGGCCGCGCGCTGCAAGGTCGCGCACGGCGACTCGCCGGCCGCACTGTTCGGCATCGTGCAGGGCGGCATGGACGCGGCCCTGCGCCGCGACTCGCTGCAGCGCCTGACCGCCATCGGCTTCGACGGCTACGCGCTCGGCGGCCTGTCGGTGGGCGAGACCGAGGCCGAGCGCCTGCAGGTGCTCGACGCCATCGGCCCGCAGCTGCCGCCCGACAAGCCGCACTACCTGATGGGCGTGGGCACGCCGCGCGACCTGGTGCAGGCGGTGGCGCGCGGCATCGACATGTTCGACTGCGTGATGCCGACGCGGAACGGTCGCAACGGCCATCTGTTCACCTCGCAGGGTGTGGTCAAGATCCGCAACGCGCAGCACCGCGAGGATCCGGGGCCGCTCGATCCGGCCTGCGACTGCCAGACCTGCACGCGCTACTCGCGCGCCTACCTGCACCACCTGGACCGCTGCAACGAGATGCTCGGCCCGCGCCTCAACACGATCCACAACCTGCACTACTACCAGGGCGTGATGCGGCGTATCCGCGAGGCGATCGAGCAGGGCCGCTATGCCGCGTTCGCGGCGGATTTCCTCGCCGGTCCCGAGGGCGCGGCGCGCCGGCCTGCTGCCGCCAGTCCGGCGCCGCCGGACGCGACGCTCCCCGAACCCTAGACCGGAAGGCCCGGGACGGCGTCCGGGCTACACTCGCCACGAAGCTACGGGGGACGGGCACATGCGCTGGAAAGTCGGGCGTCGCAGCGACAACGTCGTGGACATGCGCGGCAGCGGCGGCTCGCGCCGCGGCGGGATCCCGCTGGGCGGTGGCGGCAGGCTGGGCCTGGGCGGCATCGCGGTGGTGGTCGTGATCGGCCTGATCCTGGGCAAGAACCCGCTCGAGATGCTCGGCATGGTCGCGCAGATGCAGGGCCAGGACGGCGGCATGGTGCAGGCGCCGCAGGAGGGCCAGGCGCCACCTGCCGACGACGAGACGGCGCAGTTCGTCGGCGTGATCCTGGGCGAGACCGAGGATGCCTGGACGCCCATCTTCCAGGCCTCGCAGCTGGAGTATCAGCAGCCGCGGCTGATCCTGTTCTCCGGCGCGGTCAGCACCGCCTGCGGCGGCGCCAGTTCCGCCTCCGGTCCGTTCTATTGCCCGGGCGACCAGCAGGTCTACATCGACCTGTCGTTCTTCGAGGAGATGAAGGCCAGGCTGGGCGGTGGCGGCGACTTCGCCTACGCCTATGTCATCGCGCACGAGGTCGGCCACCACGTGCAGACGCTGCTCGGCGTCTCGTCCAAGGTCAACGAGGCGCGCCGCCGCGGCCAGGACGTGCAGGGCGACGGCGGGCTGCTGGTACGCCAGGAACTGCAGGCGGACTGCTACGCCGGCGTGTGGGCGAACCTGGCGCAGGCGCGGCACCAGTGGCTCGAGGCGGGCGACATCGAGGAGGCGCTCAACACGGCCAGCGCGATCGGCGACGATCGCCTGCAGAAGCAGTCGCAGGGCCGCGTGGTGCCCGATGCGTTCTCGCATGGCACGTCGGAGCAGCGCGTGCGCTGGTTCCGCGCCGGCTTCGACAGCGGCGACCCGAACCGCTGCGACACCTTCGGCGCAAGCGCACTGTAGGCGCCGCCCGGACCCGCTCCGGGAATCCCGCCCCGGCATCTCGAAGCCGCCCGGACACCGTCCGGGCCACGGGTGCCAGTCAGGCCAATCACATCCGGCAGGAGTCCGATTCATCCGATGTCCGCGCAAGCACCCGGCTCGCCCGCCCCCGTCGACGATTTCCGCCGCGGCCTGGTCGCAACGGTCGGCGCCTTCATCGCCTGGGGCCTGTTTCCGCTGTACTGGCACGAGCTCAAGGCGGTGGCGTCCCTGCAGATCACGGCGCACCGCATCGCCTGGTGCACCGTGTTCGTGGTCGGCTTCCTGGTCTGGCGACAGGGCCTGGGCTGGCTGCGCAGCACCTTGTCGCGGCCGCACGCGCTGCCCCTGCTGGCGGCCAGCTCGCTGCTGATCAGCGTGAACTGGGTGCTGTACATCTGGGCGGTGAACTCGGGCTATGTGGTCGAAAGCGCGCTGGGCTACTTCATCAATCCGCTGGTCAACGTGCTGCTCGGCGTGGCGGTGCTCAAGGAGCGGCTCAACGCGCGCCAGTGGTTCGCCGTTGCGCTGGCCGCCGCGGGCGTGATCTGGCTGACCTGGAGCCTCGGCCGACCGCCCTGGATCGCGCTGGCGCTGGCGATCTCCTTCGGCCTGTACGGCCTGATCCGCAAGCTGGTGTCGGTGGAGTCGGTCCCCGGCCTGGGCGTGGAGAGCCTGTTCCTGTTCGTGCCGGCCCTGGGATTCCTGGTCTGGTGCCAGGCCAGCGGCGTGGGCGGCTTCGGCAATGTCGGTCGCTACGAGGATGTGCTGCTGATCCTGTCCGGCATCGCCACTGCGCTGCCGCTGATCTGGTTCGCCTACGGTGCGCGGCGCATTCCACTGTCGCTGGTCGGGGTCATCCAGTACATCGGCCCCACCTTGCAGCTGCTCACCGGCGTGTTCCTGTTCGGCGAGCCGTTCTCGAACGACCAGCTGATCGGCTTCGGCTGCATCTGGGCCGCGCTGGGGCTGTACGCGATGGACGGCCTGTGGCGCGTGCGCATGCGCGGGTACGGATAGCGGCGGGCGTTCGCCGCACGGCGCACGACGATCACGCGGCGCGGGCCGCGAGCAGCCGCTTCAGGTCATCCAGCGTGTCGATGTCGGCGGCGGTCTTGTCGCGGCGCCAGCGCGCGATGCGCGGGAAGCGCAGGGCCACGCCCGCCTTGTGGCGCGAACTGGCCTGGATGCCCTCGAACGCGATCTCGAACACCTGCTGCGGCGCGACGCTGCGCACCGGCCCGAACTTCTCGAGCGTGTGCGCACGGATCCAGCGGTCCATCTGCGCGAGTTCCTCGTCGG
>CAMLNE010000344.1 GCA_946481265.1 uncultured Panacagrimonas sp.
CCTGCGTGCTGTTCGGCGACGGCGCCGGCGCGGTGGTGCTCAAGGCCGACAGCGAAACCGGCATCCTCAGCACCCACCTGCATGCCGATGGCGGCAAGAAGGACCTGCTCTGGAATCCGGTTGGCGTGTCGGTGGGGTTCGACGTGGACGAACCCAACGCCGGCGTGCGCATCCGCATGTCAGGCAGCGATGTGTTCAAGTACGCGGTCAAGGCGCTCGACAGCGTGGTCGAGGAAACGCTGGAAGCCAACGGCCTGGATCGCCACGACATCGACTGGCTGATCCCGCACCAGGCCAATCTGCGCATCATCGAGGCCACGGCCAAGCGCCTGGACATGCCGATGGAGCGCGTCGTCGTCACGGTCGACAAGCATGGCAACACGTCTTCGGGCTCGGTGCCGCTGGCGCTCGACGAGGGCGTGCGCTCGGGCAAGATCCAGCGCGGCCAACTCGTGCTGCTCGAAGCGTTTGGCGGCGGATTCACCTGGGGCAGCGCGCTGGTGCGTTACTGAATACCCGCAAGGCGGGGTTGTCGCCGTCCGCGGATGCAGCACACCGATCGCGCGTGGGCGGTTGCACCCGCACCACGCGGTAGGCGTGGAAGGCGATGACCATGTGTTCCCCGCAAACGCTGACGTCGGCGGAGCGTTTTCGCGAACCGCGCCGCTCCACATACGCGACGGTACAGACGCCGACCGGGGCGGACTCGTATCATGCGCAGCCCGTCCGTCGAGACTGCCGATGACCGCTTCGTCTTCCCTTGCCTTCGTGTTTCCGGGACAGGGTTCGCAATCCGTTGGGATGCTGGCCGAGTTGGCGGAATTGCATCCTGTAGTGCGCGAGACGTTCCGTGAGGCCTCGGACGGCGCCGGCGTGGATCTGTGGGCGCTTTCGCAGGCCGGCCCGGAAGAGCAGCTCAATCGCACCGAATACACGCAACCTGCATTGCTCGCCGCCGGCGTCGCGGTCTGGCGGACATGGCTGGGGCAGGGCGGTCCCAGGCCGTCGGTACTCGCTGGCCACAGCCTGGGCGAATACAGCGCGCTGGTGGCGGCGGAAGCGCTATCGCTGCGCGACGCCGCGCATCTGGTGCGTATCCGCGGACAGCTGATGCAGGACGCCGCGCCCACGGGCACCGGCGCGATGGCGGCGGTCCTCGGCGCAGACGAAGCGCTGGTGCAGCAAATCTGCGAACAGGCGTCCGAATCGCAGGTCGTGGTTCCGGCCAATTTCAACTCACCCGGGCAGATCGTGATCGGCGGTGACGCCGCGGCCGTGGATCGTGCGCTCGCGCTGCTGGCGCAAGCCGGCGTGCGCAAGGCGGTCAAGCTCGCGGTGAGCGTGCCCTCGCATACGCCCATCATGCGCGAGGCGGCGAATCGACTTTCGGAAACCATGGCAGGAATGTCATGGAACGAGCCGTCCATTGCGGTCGTGCAGAACGTGGATGCCGAAGTACACGAAGGTGTGCGGGCGATCCGCGATGCGCTGGTGCGCCAGCTCTACCTGCCGGTGCAGTGGACCGGTTGCGTGCAGGCTCTGGCGGCGCGCGGCGCCACCCGCATCGCCGAGTGCGGCCCCGGAAAGGTGCTGGCCGGTCTGGCCAGGCGCATCGACAAATCGCTGGACGCGCGCGCGATTGGTGAGGTCGGCGATTTCGAAGGAGCGCTGGCGGAATGGCGGACCTGACCGCGTCCCGGGACGCGGATCGGCCCGCTGCGAGGCGGCGCATCCGGCCCGTTCACAAATCTTGCAATGTGTTTCGAGAATCCATGGAGATTGCATGACCACCTTGAAAGGCGAAATCGTATTGGTCACCGGCGCCAGCCGCGGCATCGGCGCGGCGATCGCCGACGAGCTGGCCGCGCTGGGCGCGACGGTGGTCGGGACCGCCACTAGCGCCGCTGGCGCGCAGGCGATCGCCGAGCGCCTGTCGGCCCAGGGGGGACACGGACGCGAACTGAACGTGACCGATGCGGCGGCCATCGAGGCGTTGGTGGATGCGATCGCCAAGGACATCGGACCGATCTCGATCCTGGTCAACAACGCCGGAATCACCCGCGACAACCTGCTGTTGCGGATGAAAGACGAGGACTGGCAGGCGGTCCTGGATACGAATCTGTCCAGCGTCTACCGCACGTCCAAGGCCGTGATGCGCGGCATGATGAAAGCGCGCAAGGGTCGCATCATCAACATCGCCTCGGTGATCGGCGCCACCGGCAACGCGGGCCAGGCCAACTATGCGGCCGCGAAGGCGGGCATCATCGCCTTCAGCAAATCGCTTGCAAAGGAAATCGGATCGCGCGGTGTCACCGTCAACGTGGTCGCGCCCGGATTCATCGCCACCGACATGACCCGCGACCTCCCCGAGGACGTCAAGCAAGGTCTGGTCGGACAGATCGCGCTGGGCCGGCTGGGCGAACCGGCGGATATCGCGCGGGCGGTCGCCTTCCTGGCCGGCCCGGCGGCGGCCTACATCACCGGTGAAACCCTGCATGTCAACGGCGGCATGTACATGGCTTGATCAGGCTGGCCCTGGCAAGGCTGCCGCGGTTGCGTGAAGAATTGGTAAAACGGCGCGTCCGTGCCGGATGCGCCCGCCTGCCGTGTTTCCCTTACACTACGCCCCCAGCGTCACCCCTCGATAGAAGTCTCCCCAGGAGGAGCAAGACCCCATGAGCAGCATCGAAGAACGCGTCAAGAAGATCGTGGTCGAACAACTCGGCGTCAAGGAAGAGGAAGTGACCAACAGCGCTTCGTTCGTCGACGATCTGGGCGCGGATTCGCTCGATACCGTCGAGCTGGTGATGGCGCTCGAGGAAGAGTTCGAGTGCGAGATCCCGGACGAGGAAGCCGAGAAGATCACGTCGGTGCAGCAGGCCATCGACTACGTCAAGGCCCACGTCAAGGCCTGACGACCTGTGCAGCCGCAGCATCGCTGTCGGCTGCCGCGATACCTCCGGGGCCGCGCATGCGGCCTCGCGTGTTTGCGACGATTGCATGCGTGGGCGTATGGCCCAATCTGCATGCGTTCCACAAGCGGATGACGGAAAAACGGCAATGAGGAACCGGGCATGAGCAAGCGTCGCGTCGTGATTACCGGCCTGGGGGTGGTCTCGCCCCTGGGCAACGACCTGGCTTCGAGCTGGGATGGCATCGTCGGCGGCCGCTCGGGCATCGGTCCGATCACCCATTTCGACGCATCGGCATTCCCTACGCGGATCGCCGGAGAGATCAAGGATTTCGATCCGGCAAAGTGGATCGCGCCGAAAGACATCAAGAAGATGGACCCGTTCGTCCACTACTGCGTGGCGGCCGCGCTGATGGCGATCGAGGATGGCGGGCTGCAGATCGCCGAGGCAGATGCCGAACGCATCGGTGTGGCGATCGGCGCGGGAATCGGCGGCCTGCACGGTATCGAGGAAACCACGCTCAAGTACGCCGCCGGCGGGCCGCGCAAGATTTCGCCGTTCTACGTGCCGAGCACGATCATCAACATGATCGCCGGCCAGGTGTCGATCATGACCGGGGCCAAGGGTCCGAACATCGCCGCCGTGACCGCCTGCACCACGGCCACCCACAATATCGGTCTTGCGATGCGCATGATCCAGTATGGCGAGGCCGACGCGATGATCGCCGGTGGCGCAGAGTACGCGACCACGCCCACCTCGGTCGGCGGCTTCTGCGCGATGAAGGCGCTATCCACGCGCAACGACGAGCCGACCAAGGCTTCGCGCCCATGGGACGAGGAGCGCGACGGCTTCGTGATGGGCGACGGTGCGGGCATCGTGGTGCTGGAGGAATACGAGCGCGCGAAGGCGCGGGGCGCCCGCATCTACTGCGAGCTCGCTGGTTTCGGCATGAGCGGTGATGCCTACCATATGACTGCGCCCAGCGAGAACGGCGAAGGGGCCGCGCGCTGCATGGCCAACGCGATCCGCGATGCCGCGATCGACCCTGCCGCGATCGGCTACATCAACGCCCACGGCACCTCGACACCGGCCGGCGACCTGGCCGAGACCATGGCGGTCAAGCGCGCCCTGGGCGAGGCCGCGAAGTCGGTGATGGTCAGTTCCACCAAGTCCATGACCGGCCATCTGCTGGGCGCGGCAGGTGGCGTCGAAGCGGTGTTCTCGGCGATGGCGCTGCATACCGGCATCATCCCGCCGACGATCAACCTCGACCATCCCTCCGCAGGCTGCGATCTAGACT
>CAMLNE010000345.1 GCA_946481265.1 uncultured Panacagrimonas sp.
CGTCGAATACATCATGCGCGACGTACCCTGGGGCAACATCCTCAGGTACATGCACTCGACCGGTGCCAGCGCATTCTTCCTGGTCGTCTATCTGCATATGTTCCGCGGCCTGCTCTACGGCTCGCACAAGAAGCCGCGCGAGCTGATCTGGATCTTCGGCTGCCTGATCTACCTGGTGCTGATGGCCGAGGGCTTTGCCGGTTACGTGCTGCCCTGGGGGCAGATGAGCTACTGGGGTGCCAACGTGATCTTCAACCTGTTCGGCACGATCCCGGTGATCGGCCCGGACATCGTGGTGTGGATCCAGGGCGACTACATCCCGGCCGATGCCACGCTCAACCGGCTGTTCTCGCTGCACGTCGTGTTCCTGCCGTTTGCACTGGTGGGCCTGGTCGTGGCGCACCTGATCGCGCTGCACGAGGTGGGCTCGAACAACCCGGACGGCGTGGACATCAAGAAGCTCAAGGATCCGGTCACGCACATTCCGCTGGACGGCATCGGTTTCCATCCGTACTACACGGTCAAGGACATCGTCGGCGTCAGCGTCTTCCTGATCCTGTTCGTGGCGGTGATCTGCTTTGCGCCGGACGGCGGCGGCTACCTGCTCGAGAAGCCGAACTTCCAGGAGGCCAACCCGCTGGTGACGCCAGCGCACATCGCTCCGGCCTGGTACTTCGGGGCGTTCTACGCGATGTTGCGCGCAACGCCCTCGATGTTCAGTTCCGCGCTGCCCGGTGTCATCGTGATGTTCGGTGCCGTACTGATCCTGTTCTTCCTGCCCTGGCTGGACAAGAATCCGGTCAAGTCGATTCGCTACAAGGGCATGCTGACCAAGGTCGCGACGATGGTCTTCGCCGCCGACTTCGTGATGCTCAACTACCTCGGGCTGCAACCGCCGACGGCGTTGTACACCGGGTTGTCGCAGATCGGCACGATCTATTACTTCCTGTTTTTCTTCGGTCTGATGTTCTTCCACAGGTTCGAACGGTCCAAGCCGGTTCCGGAGAGGGTGACCTCATGAAGTCCGCCACGCTGATGGGCAAGCTTGCCCTTGCGGGTCTTGCTTTCGCGATCTCGGGTGCGGCGGTGGCCGCCGGTGGGGAGACGCTGCCCTACTCCTATGTCGCCGATGTCGACAACCTGCCGTCGGTGCAGCGCGGCGCCAAGGTCTTCATGGGGTACTGCTCCGGCTGCCACTCGATGAAGTACATGCGCTACAGCCGGGTCGGCGAGGACCTGCAGATTCCCGAGGATCTGCTCAAGGCCAACCTGATGTTCACCAGCGAGAAGACGGGCGACCCGATTCTGTCGGCCATTCCCACGGCCGAGGCGGCCAAGTGGTTCTGTACGGCGCCGCCCGATCTGACGCTGGAGACGCGCGCCCGGGGCGAAGACTGGGTGTACAGCTACCTGAAGAGCTTCTACGTCGACCCGACCCGCCCGATGGGCGTGAACAACCTGGTGCTTCCCGGCGCCTCGATGCCGCACGTGCTGTGGGGCCTGCAGGGCTGGCAGCACCTGGCCGAAGCGAAGGAAGGCGCGGACGGAGCTGCCGCACAAGACGGCGGTCACGGCCACGCCTCGCCGTTCACGCCGGCGCAGGGAGGCACGCTGTCCGCCGACGAGTACGACAAGTTCGTGGGCGACCTGGTGAACTTCATGGCCTACGCCGCAGAACCCGGGCGCAGCGCGCGCCAGGCGCTGGGCGTCAAGGCGATCGTCTACCTGCTGATCCTGCTGGCCTTTGCCTATCTCCTGAAGAAGGAGTACTGGAAGGACGTCCACTGAGGGGCCCAGCGCCCCGGCCGCCGGCGCATTCCGCCGTCGGCAGCCTGTCGAAGGCCGGTCCTGGGGACCGGCCTTTTTCATGAGTCGGGCGTCTGCCCGAGGAAGGCGAAGTTGCCAGCAGGTGCATGGCAGGTGCACATTCGTGCGGTCCCCAAGGCTGCCGAAGGAATTGCTGCACTCCATGTCGCTGCGCGCCAAGACCAAATACGTGCCTGCGGCGAAGCCGGCGTCCAATGCGGGCGTGACGCTGTACTGCAGCGCGGACCAGGTCGGTTGCCACTGGATCCGGCTGGTGCTGGCGGAGAAGGACGTGCCGGGTGCGCGCATCGTGGTACAGACCGCGGGGCAGGTCAGCGAAGACCTGGCGGTGATCAACCCTGCGCAGAGCCTGCCCACGCTCACCGACCGCGACACGGTGATCTACCCGGCACGGCTGATCGCCGAATTCCTCGACGAACGCTACCCGCATCCACCGATGATGCCGCCGGAGGCCGCGTTGCGCGCGCGCCTGCGCATGGTGATGGGCCGCCTCGAGCAGGACTGGCTGGTGCTGGTGCGCGAAATCGAGACCGGGGGCGCGGCGCAGGTGCGCGCCGCACGCAAGCAGCTGGCCGACCAGCTCGTCGCCAATGCGCGGCTGTTCCCGGCGCGCGGCTGGTTCCTGGGCCTGGACTTCGGCATCGCCGATTGCGCGTGGTCGGCCCTGTTGTGGAAGCTCGCGACACTCAAGCTGCAATTGCCGTCGGGCGGAGAGCCCATCCGCCGCTATACCGAGCGCGTGTTCGCCCGACCGACCTTCGCGTCCAGCCTGGTCGAGTCGCAGCGCACTGCGGCAGTGCGCAAGCCGCGCAGGTAGAATTGCCCGCATCATGACCCAGCGTTCACGACGGCCTTACCTGATCCGCGCCATCTATGACTGGGCGACCGACAACGGCTTTACGCCGCACCTGCTGGTCGCCGCCGATGTCGAGGGCGTGAACGTGCCGCGCGAATACGTCGAGGAAGGGCGCATCACGCTCAACATCAGCCCGATGGCGGTGCAGAGCCTGGACCTGCAGGCCGACCCGATCTGGTTCTCCGCACGCTTCGGCGGCCGCGCCTGCGAGGTGCTGGTGCCGGTCGGTGCGGTGCTCGCCGTGTTTGCGCGCGAGAACGGCGAGGGCATCGTCTTCGGCGACATCGAGACGCCACCGCCAAAGGATGAGCAGCCCGAGCCAGTCAAGGAAGACGGTGGCGGCAAGCCGCGTGCCGGTGGCCGCAGTCACCTGCGGGTCGTGAAGTAGCGGGATCAGCCAGGATCCTGCGGCAGCGTCTTTCCGGGATTGAGGATCCCGTCGGGATCGAACACCCGCTTGAGCTGATGCATCAGGGCCAGCGCCGGCGCCGCGACCTCCCAGGCCACGAACGCGCGCTTCTCGATTCCGACGCCGTGCTCGCCGGACAGCGAGCCGTCCAGGCTCAGCACCAGGCGGAACAGCGCATGCAGGCAGGCTTCGATCGCGCGCATCTGCGCGGGATCGAGCGGGTCGGCCAGGATGTTGACGTGGAGATTGCCGTTGCCGGCATGGCCGAAGCTCACGATGCGCAGGCCGTGCTCGCGCGACAAGGCACCCAGTCCGGCCACCAGCTCCGGAAGCCGGGTGACCGGCACCACCACGTCCTCGTTGATCTTGCGCGGTGCGAGCTTGCGCAGGGAAGGCGACAGCGCCTTGCGCGCGGCCCATAGATCCTCGGATTCGGCGCGCGACGCGGCCCTGCGCAGTTCGATCAGCCCCTCGCCCTGGACGGCCTTCGAGATCGCGTCGGTATCCGCGTCCAGGCCCGCGCCGTCGCCATCGACGTCGATCAGCAACAGCGCGCCGGCCTGCGGCGGAATGCCGCAATCGCGCCAGGCCTGGGCGAGGGCGACCGCATCGGCATCGAAGAACTCGAGCGCACAGGGTGCGGCCGGCTGGCCCATGACGCGTGTCACCGCCTGGATGGCCGAGGCCACGTCGCGGAACGCGGCGCGCAGGGTGCATAGACCGGCCGGTTTCGGCAGCAGGCGCAGCGTGGCGCGCGTGATCAGACCGAGCGTGCCCTCGCTGCCGACGAACAGGCGCGTGAGGTCGTAGCCGACCACGCCCTTGGTCGTGTGGCAGCCGCTGCGGATGAGCTCGCCGCCGCCGGTCACGACCGCCAGGCCCAGCGTGTTCTCTCGCGCGGTACCGTACTTCACCGCTCGCGGTCCGCCCGCGCCGCAGGCGATGTTGCCGCCGACCGATGAGTACTCCGCACTGGTGGGATCTGGCGCCCAGAACAGGCCGTGCGCGGCGGCGGCGCGCTGCACGTCGCCGTTGGTGCAACCCGCCTCGCACTCGATCAGGCGATCGCCCGGCCCGACTTCAACGTCAAAACCAAGCGCCGGTCGATCTCG
>CAMLNE010000346.1 GCA_946481265.1 uncultured Panacagrimonas sp.
AGATCAGTAGATTGAAGCGGATTCTCCGGCGACCTGTGAGAAATGCGGGCTAGGGACACCGACCTGATCGGAGTTCTGTCCCGCACGCGGGCGGGATCTCGAGGTCGCGGGTGAGCAGGCTCCGCAGCGTGAGTCCGGTCGATGTCGCCGAGCCGAAGATCAGCGAAGTGGCAGGACCGAAGAATATGGGATGTCACTCGCGCCGCATGGGGCTGAGGACCGCCGCGGGGCGCAAGGGATGGTGATGAAAACAGGAAGCTTCATTACTCCCCCAGGGTCCACGTCAGGCTGAACTGGGACTGCCAGACGCTGATGTGCGTATCGATGGTCTGATCCGCAGGATCCTTGCCCACGTCAAAGCTCAGCAGTTCTCCCTGCAACACCGTGGGCGTCGCGCTGCTGAAGGTGTTGGTCTCGCGGATCGTGTTCTTGATGGCGTAGATCAAGGCCCAGCCCAGTTCGAGTTGTTGCGAGAGCTTCCAGGATAAGCCGAGCGCGGCGTGGCGGTCCGTGATGGCGGGCGCGAAGATCTTCGACGCGCTCTGGTCGCGTACCACCGGATTTCCGCCCCAACTGAATCCGGCCCGCCAGGTCAGACGATCATGCCCGCCCTGGTAACCGATCTTGTAGACGTCGATCGTGTCCCAGCCAAATCCAGGGCCGCCGCTGGCGCCCAGACAGGCGTCGAGCGGCGGAGGGCTCGCGAGGTTGCGCGTGAGCAGGCGGGGAACGAAGCAGCCGTCCGTGAATCGCTGCGG
Organism: uncultured Panacagrimonas sp.; assembly: GCA_946481265.1. Next base: position 759 of record CAMLNE010000346.1, read on the forward strand.
CTCGATCTGATTGGCCAAGGGGCGGATATCACCGTAGCGCACCTGCTCGTAGTCGAGAAACAAGCGGTGGCCGTCGATCACATGAAACTGCAGGCCAAGGTTGAGGACCGGCGCGAAGTCCAGCGAGCCGCCGATGATGGGGCCGCGGTACTTGTCGAACTCCGTCTGGTACAGACGCGTCTGATACGCCGCGCCGATTCCGATTCCGTGGCCCAGCTCCCACAGCATGCCGATCCGCGCACCGCCTCCGTAGGAGTAGTCGAACCCGCGGTTGGTCGTCTGCTCCGGAAAATTGGAGAACGCCGCAAAGGCTCCGAGCCCGAGGATTTCGATCCTTTGTGCGGCGAACACCGGCGCGATCCCGACTGACAGGCTCGGCACGATGCGATACGCCCAATGCGCCGACACGAGGATCTGCGTGAGGTCCACACCGAGCGTCGTGCCGCTACGACCGCACAGAGCCGACGGGTCAGACATGGGCGAAAGCGGTTGCCCGCCGCCGAAATCACCGTCGCAGCGCGCGTCGAGCGTCGGCACGCCGCGCGCCAGGGTGGCCGATCCTCCGTCCGAAAGCGCCTTCAATCCCGACGCGGTAACGCCCCAGCCGACGGCGATCTGATCATCCAGGCGCCAGTTGCGAGCGAACGAGGGAATGGGGAAGACGCCGGTGACGGAGGTGTTGCGTCCCGGCTTCAAGTCCAGGAGGCCGAAGGGCGCGTTTTCGCCGCGCGGTCCGGCTCGATAGCCGCCGTCGGGAATCGCGATTCCGAGTTCGGCCGTGCGGCTGTTGCCCAGCCACGCGCCTGCCGCCGGGTTGCGCAGCGTGGCCGAGGCATCCGACGCCAGCGCAGTGCCCGCACCCGCCATGCCCAATTGCACCGCACCGGTACCGGGCGCGTTCATGCCGTTCGATGCGGCGGCCTCGACTGCAAACAACAGGAGTACGCAGCCGGCGGTTCGCCCCGACCGCCGCAGCCGGTCGCCGCTCAGGCGCGTGGTCACGCGGCTGGCCCGACCATGCGTTCGGCTGCGTCCATGGACTCGATGAGCGAGCGAAGCGTGCGTTGGAGCGCGCGCTTGTCCGCCGCGCTCAGACTCGCGAACGCAGCCTTCATGATGGGCTCGAATCGCGCCGCATAGGTCCGGACCAGCGTACGCCCCGCCGCCGTTGCGACGATGCGGCGGCGGCGTGCATCGCGGGCGTCCGGGCTGACCCGAACCAGCTTCTCGGCGGCGAGCAGGCTCAGGATGCGCGTCATGTTCGCGTGGTTCTGACCGACCTGCTCGCTCAGGGTCGAGGGCGTCGTGCCTCCATCGCCGCTGGCCAGCACCACGATGAGCGTGTGGTAGGAGCTTTCGGTGAGCCCGGTCGGTCGCAGGACCGGATTGATCAACGCGGTGATACCGAGGCTGGCAACGCGGATCAGCCGCATCAATGTCACATCCTCGACCGAGAACTCGGGAACGCCCTCGCGCCAGCCCTTGGCGCTGGCGTCGACGGCGAGCAGGCGGTCTCTGGTTTTCATTGGATGCATCCTGATGTTACATCACTGAAATAACATTCGGGAGCAGCAGAACGATCTCGGTGCCACGCATCTGAGGGCCGACGATTACCCGCCTGAGTGGTGCGGATGCTTTTAGCGTTTGGGCTCACCGCGCATGGCGGTTCGCCGGAAACGCTGCCGCTTGTTGTAACCCTTGCTCGCGCTCCTTGCGGCGCTTCAGCAGCCAGGGGTGCACGAACATCCAGTACACCGATGCAGGTTACCGGGGTGCTGAAACAACTGGATTTCCGAGTCGGCCAGGTCGTATCGATTCTTCAGCGCAATCAGGCAAGGAGTGGCGCGCCCTCATCAACGATCCCGCACTCGCCGACGGGCTGCTCGATCGGCTCGTTCATTCGAGCCTCAAGATCGCCATCAAGGGCGAGTCGATGCGCAAGCTCAAGTCGGAGGGCAGGCAGTAACTTGGCGGGGATGCGCAACGTCGTGGCATCCCTGCGCAGGAAGCTGGTGCCAATGCGCGGCGACTTGGCGCCGGTGCGCAGCCTGGCGGTGTCACCGCGCAGAGTCTTGATGCCGGTGCCCAGCTTGCGTGGCGTCGGTGCGCAGATGAAATGGCGTCAACCGATCAACCCGCAGGGTGGCGCCGCACAGGTGACCGCCGTCTTGTAGTCGATCGCCCGGGGCGATCCGCGGATCAGCATTCTGCATTTTTGCAGGGGCGAGCCCCCTCGCCGCCAGCAGATGCCCTATCCCGGCCTGTGGCGCCGTCTCGAAATGGCCTGCGCGGGCTGCCGGAACGCGTCCTGACCGCCGTCGACTTCACGGGTCCCGGTTTCGGCGTATTGGCTGCGGGGGATGATCCCGTCGATGGGGAGGCGGCTCGCGTGACGGACGGCCACAAGACGGCGCACCGCGCCTCACAGTCTGACCAATGAGTCGCCGTCGTAGAACGCTCCGGCCTTGTAGACCATCGGCGCGATCTCCGACGCCTTCACGTAGGTGACTCGCGCAATGAACACGCCGTGGGTCTTGGCCTGGAGTCGCTCCTTGATCTCGGCCTCGATGTGCGCTGCCGACCCATCGATGAGCGGACTGCCCTGAGGTCCCGCATGCCAGACGACGTCGGCAAACTTGCCGGGCGTTCTGGAGGCGAATACGTCGAGGACCGCGCGTTGCGTGCTACCGAGGATGCTGATCCCCAGATGGTTGGATTGGAAAAATGCAGGATACGTCGACGATGTCTTCTGGACGCACACAAGCACGAGCGGAGGATCCAGGGACACCGACGCGTAGGAGTTCACTGCCAGCCCCACCGGGCGGCCGGCGGCGCTGATCGTCGTCACCACGGTTACTCCGGTCACGAAGCGTCGATTGAAGTCCTTGAGCGCGTCGGTGCTGGGCAGCCCCAGCGCTCCCGCGGATCTGGATATTCCAATGTCGCTTTCAAGCGCGGACCGAAGCGATGGGGCGCCAGCGTCGGCCAGCAGATTGCCCAGGTTCCAGGTGACCTGCTCCCCCACGATCCGGTTGCCCTGGCGGGTGCCCTGAATCGAGCCCCGCGTCCGGACCTGCTCACCTGTAGGCGGCACGCCGCGTAGAGCGTTGCGAAATGTTCCGCATGTCGTCCAGAAGATGGCGAAGTCATTTCCATCGACGATGATCTTCCCGATCGTGGTGCGCAGATCCGGAAAGGCCGCGCGAACCTCCAGGACTTCCTGCTTGAGGTCCGCCAGGCTGCCCTTGGCCCCCGAGTCGGCATTCTGCAGGACGTAATTCGGATCAATGAGCTCGTCGAGTGCATCGACGTCGCCGTGATCCCACGCCGATCCCCAGGCCGACCGAACCGCATCCTGGAAGCCGGGCATGACGGACACTCGTCTTTCAGTGTCGTATTTCCGGGGTCAGACCGTGTCCGCGTTGT
>CAMLNE010000347.1 GCA_946481265.1 uncultured Panacagrimonas sp.
ACGTCGGCGCGCCGCACCGTGGGCTCGCGCGAAGAGCAGCGCGTGCCGATGACGCGCATCCGCGCGCGCATCGCGGAGCGCCTGGTCGAAGCGCAGTCGACGGCCGCGATGCTCACGACGTTCAACGAAGTGGATCTCAAGGCGGTCGGCGACCTTCGCTCGAAGTACAAGGAAGGATTCGAGAAGACGCACGGCGTGAAGCTCGGCTACATGAGCTTCTTCGTGCGGGCCGCGATCGAGGCGCTGAAGAAGTATCCGGCGGTGAACGCGTCGATCGACGGCACCGACGTCGTCTACCACGGCTACTACGACATCGGCGTGGCGGTCTCCACCGAACGTGGCCTGGTCGTGCCGATCCTGCGTGACGCCGACGCCCTGTCCTTCGGGGACATCGAGAAATCGATCTCGGATCTGGGCGTCAAGGCGCGCAACAGCAAGCTGACGATGGACGACCTCACCGGCGGCACCTTCTCCATCACCAATGGCGGCGTGTTCGGTTCGATGATGTCGACGCCCATCCTCAATCCGCCGCAGGCGGCGATCCTGGGCATGCACGGCATCTTCGACCGGCCGGTCGCGGTCGACGGCGAGGTGGTCATCCGCCCGATGATGTACCTCGCGCTCACCTACGATCACCGCCTGATCGACGGCCGCGAGGCGGTGATGTTCCTGCGCACCATCAAGGACAGTCTCGAGGACCCGGCGCGGCTCCTGCTCAACGTGTAGGAAGCCGGAGGCACGATGACGACGCCCGCTCCTGCGGGCGTCGTCGTTTTCGGCGCCTGGTGGAGCGATCGCAGGATCCCGGGGCCGCTTCGCCCTGCGCCGCGTCCTTCGCATCCTTGCCGTGCGGATTCCACAATGCGATGACCGCGGCGAACCGGGAGCGGTGACATATGCAGGACAGGGTGCGAGCCGACGGTGGCGAACCGAGGGTTCCCCTCATCACCTTGCCCAACTGGGTCAAGGCGGCGGTCGCCTGCGGCTTCAGCATCGGTGAGGTCCTCGACGATTTGGGAATCGAGGCCGATCTGCTGCACGTCGAGCGCGCCACGCTGTCGGTCGCCGACATGGACCGCGTGATGAGCGCCTGTGTCGCGCGTTCGAAGCGGCGGCACTTTCCGTTTGCGCTCGGCGAGACCTTCGCCTTCGAGTACCTGCCGGAGCTCGAGACCTTCCTGACCACGAGCCGGACCTTGCGTGAATCGGCGAGGATCTTCGAGTGGCTGCGACTGCTGATCAATCCGCACCTGCGCCTCGAGATCCATGAGGGCCCCAGGATCGCGAGCCTGCGCCTGGACCGGCCCGGCCGGCAGGGCCCGCAGGTGTTCCAGTGGTTCGTCGAGGCGACGTTCGTCGCGGTGCTCAAGTTCGGTCGTGCGCTGCTGCACGGCCGTGGCGATTTCCTGCGCGCCACGTTCCACGGCGCACGCCCTGCCTATGCAGCCGAAGCGCGGGACCTGCTGCGGCTGCCGCTTGCATACGGGCACCCGCACAACGCGCTGGAAATCGACCGGCGACTGCTGGACCTGAAGCTCGAGGGGGCGTTCGACATGCTGCATCGCCAGGCCGAGCAGCTGGTCGTGCGACGCCTGTCGGAGCGTCCGCCACCGCCGAGCGTCGCCGTGCAGCTCGAGCATCTGATGGAGCGCAGGCCGGGGCTGCTCGGCCAGGGCATCGAACACGCGGCCCGGGAACTCGCGCTGCATCCACGAACCCTGCAGCGGCGCCTTGCGCTGGAGCAGCTGCGCTACGCGCAACTGCAGGCGGCGATCCGGCTGAAGCTCGCGAAGCTATGGCTGTCGGACCGGTCGCTGGATATCGAGACGATCTCGGAACGCCTGGGTTTCGCCGACCGGCGCAGCTTCACGCGGGCCTTTGCGCGCTGGACCGGGCGGACCCCCAGCGAATTTCGCCGCGGCTAGGCTTGCGCCGACGGGCCCGGCCAGGGGTCAGGTCGAGACCGGTCTTCATCGTGTCGCGTATGGTTCCCTTGCGTCGCCGCCTGTCATAGGCGGCTCCCGCATGCAGGCCTAGAGTCGATGCCATCAAGACTTCGAGGAGAACGCCCATGGACGGCTCGATGCCCCCGGTTCAGCAGATCGTTCCGCGCAAGGGGCCGGACTTTGGCCTGGACGGTGACATCCCGCGCCACTGGCTCGATGGCGATGCGTTCAAGACCCGCTTCTTCGACGCCATGTCGCTGCTCTTCCCGGAGGGCGAGAAGTTCTTCATCCAGTGCGTTCGCGACTACCGCGACGGCATCACCGATCCGCAGATGCAGGCGCAGGTGAGGGATTTCATCTACCAGGAGGGCCAGCACGGGATGGTCCACGACGCCTATAACCAGCGGGTCGGGAGGCAGGGCGTTGCGGTCGACCGGATCGAGGCGCGCATGAAGAAGCTCCTTGCCTGGCAGCGCCGCAGCTTCCCGGCCGCGCTGGGACTGGCGCAGACCGCCGCGGCCGAACACATGACGGCGATCATGGCGCATGGCTTCATGGCCAACACCGAGATGTTCCGCCAGGCCGATCCGCGCATGCGTGCGCTCTACGTCTGGCACGCCATCGAGGAGATCGAGCACAAGGCGGTGGCCTTCGACGTGCTGCAGAAGGTGGCCAGGGCCGGCTACTTCACCCGCATTCTCGGCATGCTCTACCTGAGCGTCGTGTTCCCGCTGCACACCTTCCTGATCATGCGCCACATGCTCAAGGTCGACGGCGTGGAGAACCGCTTCGCAACCTGGATGCGTGGACTGGCCTGGCTGTACGGGCCCGGCGGCGTGATGCCACGCCTGCTGCCGCATTACCTGGCCTATTTCAAGCCCGGCTTCCACCCCTGGCAGGCCGGACAGATGCAGACCTACGCCACCTGGCGCCGCGTGTTCGACGACAGCGGCGACGCGATCGCGGCGGCCAACGCCCTGCACAGCGGCTGAGGGCGGCCCGCCGCCGGCACGGTGTTCCGCGCGGCATCCGCCACCCGCCGTCGGCCTTTTCGATCCGGCCCCGCGAATGATGGGAGCGCGCTGCGGACCGCTTCGGGGGACGCCGTCCTTGCGTCCACGCCGTTACAATGCCGGCCTTCTTCCACGCGACTCGAGGCCAGCATTCGCTCATGAGCGACACCTACGATCTCATCGTCATCGGCGGCGGAACCGGCGGCTATCCTGCAGCGATCCGCGCCGGCCAACTCGGCATGAAGGCCGTCTGCATCAACGGTTGGTTGAACCGTGATGGCAAGCCCGCCTATGGCGGCACCTGTCTCAACGCGGGCTGCATCCCCTCCAAGGCCTTGCTCGAATCCTCCGAGATGTTCCACCGCGCCGGCCATGAGCTGGCCGTGCATGGGGTGAAGGTGGATGCTCCCAAGCTCGACCTGGCCGCCATGCAGGCGCGCAAGACCAAGATCTGCACCAGTCTGACCGGCGGCATCGGCGCGCTGTTCAAGGCCAACGGGGTCGCCGGACTGGAAGGCACCGCGCGCCTGATCGGCAATGGCAAGGTCGAATACACCTCGCATGGTGGCGAAAAGAAGGTGCTGGAGGGCAAGTCGATCATCGTTGCGACCGGCTCCGAGCCGGTCGAACTCAAGATCGCGCCGTTCGATCACGAGCGCATCTGCGATTCGTGGGACGCGCTGGACTTCACCGAGGTGCCGAAACGCCTGGGCATCATCGGCGCCGGCGTGATCGGCGTGGAGCTGGGCAGCGTCTGGGCGCGCCTGGGTTCGAAGGTCACCATCCTCGAAGCCCTGCCCAATTTCCTGCCGATGGTCGACCAGACCATCGCCAAGGACGCGCAGCGGCAGTTCGCCAAGCAGGGGCTGGACATCCGCCTCGGCGCCAAGGTGATCAGCGCGAAGAGCAGCGGCAAGGAAGCGGTCGTCGAATACGAGTCCGAGGGCGCGAAGAAGACCGAGAGCTTCGACAAGCTCATCGTCGCCGTCGGCCGTCGTCCCTACACCAAGGGGCTGAACGCGGAAGGCGTGGGCCTGGAACTCGACCCGCGCGGCTTCGTGAAGGTCGACAAGAACTACAAGACCAATCTCGCCGGGGTGTACGCCACGGGCGACGTCATCGGCGGCCTGATGCTGGCGCACAAGGCGATCGAGGAGGGCGTGGCCCTGGTCGAGC
>CAMLNE010000348.1 GCA_946481265.1 uncultured Panacagrimonas sp.
CGACCCGCTTGCCGGTGAAATCGTAGGAATGGTCCCAGCGCGCGCTGTGGATCTTGTGTCCCGCATAGGTTTCGAGGCCCTGGATCTTCGGCCAGCTGGAATTCGACAGCGGGCCCTGCGCCATCACCACGCTGCGTGCACGGTGGGTCCGGCCGTTGGCGGTCCTGATGCTCCACCGGCCGGTGGCTTCGTCGAAGTCCATCGACACTACGTCCTGGTCGAAGCGCACCAGCCGCGCGAGGTCGAAGCGCTGCACGAGGTGGTGCACATAGCCCAGGATTTCGCGGCTGCCGGAGAAGCCCCGCGACCAGTGCGGATTCTGCGCGAACGAGTACGAATACAGGTTCGAGGGGATGTCGCATGCCGCGCCCGGATACTGGTTGTCACGCCAGGTGCCGCCGACCTCGCTGCCGCGCTCGAGGATCGCGATATTGGTCACGCCGGCCTGCTGCAGGCGGATCGCGGCGCCAAGGCCTGCGAAGCCCGCGCCGATGATCAGCACGTCGACCGTGGCGTCGTCCGACGCCGGTGATTCCACCTTGACCGTCGCCGCGGCTTCGCTGCGGCGCCTGAAGCGGGGCATGCGGATGTCGTTCATCAGTAGTTCCCTGGGCCTTGTTCACGCCACCCGGGACGAGGCCCAGGGCTGGCCGTGTTCTGGAGAAAAGGGCCCCGGACGCCGTCCGGGACGGTGCTGCGCCGTTGCCTTGCGCTCAGGCCGCGGTGGCGAGCGGAGCCTTGCGGCGTGTGTAGGGGGCGCTGAACGACTCGATCCCCTCCAGGAAGCGGCTGTTGTCCTCGTCCCAGGGATGAAAATCCGGACGGAAGTAATCGAACCAGGGACGTGCCATCCGGCGCAGGAAGCCGACCTCGCCCATCGCCATGCGCCAGAACGCCTGCCAGCCCTTGAGATCGGTCAGCTTCCCCTCGCGGTGGACGAAGCCCACGTAGTGCGGCAGGACCATGCCCCAGAAGATCGCGGTGGCCAGCACCAGGCCGAACGCGCGGATCGTGTAGGCCTTCACGCCCTTGCCCTGGGTCGCTTCCCAGACGTCGTAGGCCACGCCCTTGTGTTCGGTCTCCTCCATCGCATGCCAGCGCCATAGCGCGTGGTAGCCGGGCTCGGCATCCTGGGTGACGCGCGGATCCTGGAGCAGGCCGTTGGCCATGATCGCGGTCAGGTGCTCGAGCGCGATGGTGCCGGACAGGCGCATCGCCGGCGACGTTCGATCCTGGAATGCGTCGAGCAGCTTCTTGACGCGCTTCTCGAACGTCGCGGCTGAAGGCAGGCGCTTGATCATCTGCGCGTTGTACGCGTCGTGCTCACGACCGTGCATCGCTTCCTGGCCGATGAAGGCGGTGGCCGCCTTCTTCAGTTCGGGATCGACGATCTGGTCGCGGTAATGGCGAACCGCCTCGATGAAGAAGCGCTCCCCTACCGGGATCACCAGTGACATCGTGTTCATCAGGTGCGTGAACTGCACACCGCCGTTGCCGGCCCAGTCCTGGATGCGGTCTTCCGGCAGATCGAAGTTCAGGTCGCGGCGTACCGGCATGACCGTTTCGGACCGGGCGTTGCGGGTCCGCGCACGAGTGGATTTCACGGCATTCATTCGGAGTGCTCCTGGCTGCCAACGCCTGTTGAGGGAACCGCCCGGGGCCTCGCCACGGGAGGTATACAATCGTCTACAAACAAGGTAGACGAGTGTAGACATTTACGTCAATACACTCTGTGCCATTGTTCGATGTAAATATAATAAATATTTGTAATGAAAAAGAATTATCATAAATCTGCACCGTCAAAGACGACTGAAACGCGCCCTTTGACCGGTCGCCAGAGGTTGATGGCAGCGGCCCTGGAGTTGGCCGCCAGCACCCGCAGCCTGGCGACGCTGGGCCTGCGCGAGGTGGCGCGCCACGCCGGCCTGAACCCCAACACCTTCTATCGCCACTTCAAGGATTTCGACGAACTGGGCGTGGCCATGCTCGACGAACTGGGCACCGAACTGCGTGCCGGCCTGCGCGAACGCCGGATGCGGCCCGCAGCCAGGGGCTTGCGCCTGTTGGACCTCGGCAACCCGGCTGGGGGGCTGGCGCAGGCGCAGACCCTGGCGCGCGAGTCGGTCGGGCTGGTGCTGGACTTCGTGATGGAGCATCGCGAGGCCTATATCGTCGGCATCCGCGAGCTGCATGGCACCAGCCCGGTGATGCGCAAGGCCATGCAGGACCTGCTCGAGGGCATTGCCCAGGACATGACCGAGGACCTGTTCGGCGTGCTCAAGCTGCCGGCGGTGCCGCCCGACGAAATGCTCGATATGTCGCGCGTGATCGTGCGCCAGATGGTGTTCTTTTCGATGGACTATCTGGACCAGCCCACGCGGCAGAAGGAGGTCAAGCGCCAGGCCGAGCGCTTCATCCTGCTGCTGTTCTGGGGCGCCATCGCGGCGCGGGCCCCGGCGCTGCTGGCAGAGTCGGGGCTGAAGTTTCCGGAGATCTGAGGCGCTCAGCGCCGCTTGTACGGACTCTTGATGCCCTGGGGCAGGCGCCGGAAGCGCTTGTAGCTCCACCAGTACTGCTCGGGCAGGTGGGTGAGCACGGACTCGATGCCGCGATTGAGCGCCGTCGCGCCGATCTCGGCGTCGGCAATCCGGGCCGTGCTCAGCACCTTGACGTGGAACCGGAATCCTCGTCCCCAGGGCAGGCGCTCGGCGTAGCAGAAACAGACCGGCGCATGCGTGCGTGCAGCGAGCTTGCTGACCAGTTCGGTGGTATGCGCGGGAATGCCGAACAGCGGGGCGAACACGCCGGAGCCGCGGGGTGGATCCTGATCGGGCAGCACGCCGATCATCTCGCCGTCGCGCAGCGCGTGCAGCAGCGCCTTGACGCCGGCACCGGTGGTCGGCACCAGGTTGGCACCCATGCGCGACCGGCCCTCAACGATCAGCGCGTCGATGACCCCCTTCTGCGGCTTGTACAGCGAGGTGATCCGACCGACCGACGCGCAGAACATGCCAGCCAGTTCCCAGGAACCGACGTGCGGACACAGCACGATGCTGCCGCCCTGCCCGGCCACCTCGCGCAGGCGCGCCGCCGCGCGTGGATCGTCCAGCCAGCGGCGCAGGCGGCGCTCGGGGCCGAACCAGATGGCCGGCGATTCGAGCACCGCCTTGACGAAATGCCGGAGAGACTGGCGCGCGATCTCACGTCGTTCGGCCTCCGGTAATTCCGGCAGGCACAGCTCGAGATGACGAAGGGCGATCCGCTTGCGCGCATTGGGAACGATCCACAGCAGGGCGCCGATGCTCGACGCCAGTGCGTGCACCACGACCAGCGGCAGGTATCCCAGGCCGACCAGCAGCCCGCGCAGAAGAAATCGCATCCCGCGATTGTTGGCCATGCCGCGGCGGAGCGAAAGTCGCGAAGGCTTGACGGCGCAGCGGTGGTCCGCATGCTGGCGGGATGTTCCTGATCCCGCCCGCAGCATGATCGGCCTGGTCCAACGCGTGACGCAGGCGCGCGTGGAAGTCGGCGGACAGACCATCGGCCGGATCGAGCGCGGCCTGCTGGTGCTGGTCGGCGTGCAGGCCGGCGACGACGAGGCGCGCGCGGGCCGGCTGCTGGAACGGGTGCTGGGCTATCGCCTGTTTCCGGACGCAGACGGACGCATGAACCGGTCGCTGCGCGAGGTTGGCGGCGGGCTGCTGCTGGTCCCGCAGTTCACCCTGGCGGCCGACACCCGCCAGGGCATGCGCGCGGGCTTCTCCACCGCGGCGGCGCCGGAGCGCGCAGCCGAACTGTTCGACCACCTGCTCGGCCGCGCGCGCGCGGCGCACCGGGACGTGGCCAGCGGCCGCTTCGGAGCGGACATGCAGGTGAGCCTGACCAACGATGGCCCGGTGACCTTCTGGCTGGAGACCTGAGCGCGGAACCGGATCCGGCGGCGAGGCCGATTCAAAAGCGGCCCCGCAGGGGGTATCCTTGCGCGCCACGCAATACCCTGCCCGCCGTAATGCCAGCCCGCTCCGCCAGCGTCTCGCGCCAGACCAAAGAGACGACCATCCACGTCCAGATCAATCTCGACGGCACCGGAGCCGCACAACTGGCC
>CAMLNE010000349.1 GCA_946481265.1 uncultured Panacagrimonas sp.
ATTCATGCCGTCCATTAACGGCCCTTCGATCACTTCGATCGGGCGGCCGCCGCGCGCCGCGATCTGCGCGCGCAGCAATTCGGTATCCGCCTCGACGAACTGGTCCAGGCCCTTGACCAGCGCGTGCGTGATCCGTTCGCCCGGCGGCAAGGAGCGCCAGGCCTCGTCGGCCACTTCCTGCTTCGCGCCGTCGCTCTTGAAACGGCCGGCGATCTCGACGAGACGCTCGGCCGCATCGGCCGGCCGCCGATTCAGGATCACGTCCTCGATACACTCGCGCAGCTCCGGGTCCAGGTCTGCGTACACCGGCAGCACGCCCGCATTGACGATGCCCATGTCCATGCCCGCCGCGATGGCGTGGTAGAGGAACACGGCGTGGATCGCCTCGCGCATCCGGTTGTTGCCGCGAAAGCTGAAGCTGACGTTGCTCACACCGCCCGAGATGTGGACATGCGGCAGGTTCTGCCGGATCCAGCGTGTGGCTTCGATGAAATCCGTGCCGTAGGCGTTGTGCTCGGCGATGCCGGTGGCGACGGCGAAGATGTTCGGATCGAAGATGATGTCTTCCGGCGGGAAGCCCACCTGCTCGGTCAGGAGCCGGTAGGCCCGCGAGCAGATCACCTTGCGTCGCTCCAGGTTGTCGGCCTGGCCCTGCTCGTCGAAGGCCATCACCACCACTGCGGCGCCATACTGAAGGCACAGCCGCGCCTGTTCCACGAACTTCTCCTCGCCCTCCTTCATCGAGATGGAATTGACGATGGGCTTGCCCTGCACGCACTTGAGGCCGGCCTCGATCACCTCCCACTTCGAGGAGTCGATCATGATCGGCACGCGCGAGATGTCAGGCTCGCCGGCGATCAGGTTCAGGAACCGGGTCATCGCGGCAACGCCGTCGATCATGCCCTCGTCCATGTTCACGTCGATCACCGGCGCACCGGCCTCGACCTGCTGACGGGCAACCGCCAGCGCCGCCATGAAGTCGCCTTCCTTGATCAGCTTCTTGAACGCCGCCGAACCGGTGATGTTGGTGCGCTCGCCGACATTGATGAAGCCGCGCTCGGGCGTCAGCGACAGCGGCTCGAGCCCGGCGAGCCGGGTCACGCGCGCCACCTCGGGCGGTACGCGCGGGGCCAGATCGACCACCGCGCCCGCGATCGCCTCGATGTGCGGCGGCGTGGTGCCGCAGCAGCCGCCGACGATGTTGACCAGTCCGCTCTGCGCGAACTCGCGGATGATCGCCGCGGTATCCTGCGGCCGTTCCTCGTACTCGCCAAAGGCGTTGGGCAGGCCGGCATTCGGGTAGCAGGAGATATGGCAGTCGGCCAGGCGTGACAGCTCGGCGATGTACGGCCGCATGTCCTTGCCGCCGAGCGCACAGTTCAGGCCCACCGCCAGCGGACGCGCATGCCGCACCGAATTCCAGAACGCCTCTACCACCTGGCCCGACAAGGTGCGGCCGGAGGCGTCGGTGATCGTGCCCGAAAGGATGATCGGCCAGGCACGGCCCCGTTCCTCGAACAGGCTCAGGCAGGCGAAGATTGCCGCCTTGGCGTTGAGCGTGTCGAAGATGGTCTCGATCAGGAACAGGTCCGCGCCGCCATCGACCAGGCCCTTGGCCTGCTCGAGGTAGGCCTCGACGAGTTGGTCATAGGTGACGTTGCGCCGGGCCGGATCGTTGACGTCGGGACTGATGCTCGCGGTGCGATTGGTCGGCCCGATCGCCCCGGCCACGAACCGCGGCCGCTCCGGCGTGGTTGCCGCATCCGCAGCCTCGCGCGCCAGGTGCGCTGCCGCCACGTTCAGCTCGTAGGACAGCGACTCCATGTGGTAGTCGGCCATCGAGATGCGCTGCGCGTTGAAGCTGTCGGTCTCGATGATGTCCGCACCCGCCGCGAGGTACTTGGCGTGGATCTCGCGGACGATGTCCGGCTGGGTCAGGACCAGCAGATCGTTGTTGCCCTTGAGGTCGTGCGCCCAGTCCCTGAAACGCTCGCCGCGGTACTCCGCCTCACCCAGCCGGTAGCCCTGGACCATGGTGCCCATGGCACCGTCGATGACGAGGATCCGGCGCCCGAGCAGATCCTTGAGCAAGGACGTGCAATCGGGCCGCAGGGCGGCAGGCGAAGGTGTAGGCGTATGCATGGGCGGCATCATACACGCGATATCCTCTTATGCGGATAAGCGGATATGAGAGTCTCGGATCGACGCCATCAACCACGGCGCGCGACGTTTCGGTCGATGCGGGACGGCTTCCGAGCGGGCGGCACCGCCGTTCGGGCAAGCCCGGTTCGCGCTATCCGGCCCCAGCCGGTATTGCGGAAAATGCCGGAGATGGGGTTAATGTCCATTCCCCCGGCGGATTGCGCGTATCGGGAATGCGCTGCGAACACCCGGCCCGAATTCTCAAGAGAGCCAGCCGATGAGCGCTACCGTGCACCGACTGTTTCCGGGCGGGGGGAACAAGCCCCACGCCTCCTCGTCCTCGGATGGCCCGATCGGACCCGCCGCGCCCCACCCGCTGGTCGAAGCGCTTCGCGCCGCCATCACGCCCATTCTGCTCAGGCAGCTGCAGACCATGTTCGAGGGCGCCGACGACGCCTTGTTCGGCATGAGCCAGCGCGCGGCCGTGGCCGAGGACCACCGCGCCTCGTTCGACATCATGCGCATGCTGCGCCTGGAGCGGCGCAACATCGAAGCCGAGTTCGGCCGCCTGATCGGCGCCAGCTTCCGGGCCTCCCCCGACACGCCGCTCGAAGAGTTCGATCTCGATCGCCTGTCGATCGCGCCCACTGAGGAGCTGGAGGAGCGCATCGCGGTCGGCAATCTAATCACCAAGGCCGAGAACCTTCATCAGCTCGCCCTCAAGGAACTGGGCGCGCGCATCACCCACATGATCCGTGACCTCGGGGTTCCGGTATCGCGCCAGGCGCTCACGCCGACCGTGGTGTGCAACGCGTTCAAGAGCAGCATCGCCAGCCTGGACCTGCCGCTGTCGGTGCGCCTGCTGCTCTACAAGCTGTTCGATCGATCTTGCGCGGTGCGTCTGAACGAAGCGCTCGAAGCGGCGATCGAGGTGCTGGAAAGCCACCAGATCCGGGCACCCGAGCCGTTGCCGGACATCCCGTCTTCGACATGGTCGCCCTACGGCTCACCACCGGTGCCGGTGGAGAGCGACGAACCCCTCGAACCGCCCACGCTGGACAGTTCCACCCGTCGCGCACTGCGCGAGATTGGCAGCGTACTCAGCGGCTACCGCCCGCAGGACGCCGAATTCGCCGAAGAGCTGCTCCGCTTCGCGGATGACGCCGAGGAGAGCGGTCGGCCGAGCGTAACGCGCGTGGCGCCGGCCCAGCGCATGTCGCTGGTGGGGCAGATGTGCAACGAGATCCTGTCCGATCCGCACCTGCCGCCGGCGATGCGCCCGCTGTTCGAACGCCTGCGCTTTCCCTTGATCAAGATCGCGCTGGCCGACGGCACCTTCTTCAGCAACCGCGTGCATCCGGTGCGGCGGCTGATCGCGGAGGCGGCGGAGACCGCTGCCTCCTCGCGCGTCGCCACGCCGGCGGTGGTGCGCCGCCTCGAAGAGCGGCTGCGTCACATCGCCGAGCAGATCGACCTCTCCGCCACCTTCGTGCGACCGCAGATTTCCTACCTGCTGCCACTGACGATGCCGGAGATCGCCTCCTTCCTCGACCAGCAGCGCGAGGAATCGGAGACCCGCCGCGAGAACGTGCTGAACAAGGTCCGTCGCACCGTCGCGCAGGAACTCGAGGTGCATACGCTGGGTCGCAAGCCGCCCTCCTCGCTGGTCAATTTCCTGCGCATGGGCTGGGGTCCGCTGATGGCGGCACGGCTGCTGCGCCATGGCATGAACAGCCGTATCTGGATCGACGCCATCAACCGCCTGGTGCAGATCCTGGCGAGCATCGACGTGATCGAGGTGAGCGAAGACCACCTGGCCATGCGCGCGCAGGTACTGCGCGCCGTCGGCATCGAGCTCACCGAGATCGGCATGCGCGAGGACAAGGTCGCGCTGGCCCAGTCCTATCTCGAGAAAACCTATGCCGAGATGGACGAGCGCATCGCCAGGCTCACC
>CAMLNE010000350.1 GCA_946481265.1 uncultured Panacagrimonas sp.
CGCGATAATACCGCGTGACTGGAGTTCAGACGTGTGCTCTTCCGATCTTGCGCTTGTTCTGGAAGTCGTAGATGTGCACGTAGATCCAGGACCAGGCCGGCGACACGCCGTCGGCGCTGAGCACCAGGCGCTTGCCGTCCTTGCCGCCGCCCTTGAACTGGCCGTGCGCCATCTCGAAGTTCGACCACAGCTTGCCCTGGCGGTCGTAGCGGATGTTGCTTGCCGCCATGCTGTTGCGCACGTCGACATAGGCCACGCGCTTGGACACCGGCGAACGCGGGTAGCCGGTCGGCTCGCAGCTGCTGACGATCACCTCCGGCGCCATCTCGTACGGGGTGTCGAAGAACTTCGGGTTGTCCTTCTGGCGCGGCGGCTCCCAGTTCTCGTCGTGCGTGGCGAAGTCCGCGGCCCAGGCGCCGAGCATCGGCTTGCGCTCCTCGATCTTGTGGTTGCCCCAGGTCAGGAACGGATCGCCCGCCGCCCAGGGGTCGCTGAGGAACCAGACGGCGCCGGGCACCAGCGGCTCGAAGCGCTGGTTCGACGGGAACTGGCGTACGCGGCGGAATTCCGGAAGGTATCCGTAGAGGTCCGGAATCTTGCGCGCGTCGTAATCCCAGATGCTCAGGAACGAGGTGCCACGCACGTCCGGCGACGCGGCGAAGAACACGCACTGGCGGCGCAGCTCGTTCTCCAGGCCGCGGAACACCTTGCGGTCGGTACGGCCGGTGCTGTTGAGCTCGACCCACTGGAAGTTGTAGTGGTATTCGAGCTTGCCGGTGCCGCCGTAATCCTTCTGCTCGACGACGTAACACGCGTTGTCGGCACGGCCGATGTTGGTGGCCATGTTGCACCAGACCTCGCGGCCGTCCTTGGGATCGACGAAGGGCAGGCCGCCCTGCCAGCGCTTGCCGTTCTCGTCCACCAGGTTGCCGTTGGCGTCCCACTTGCCCTTGTGCCCGGACTTGATGTCCGCGACCGTGGCGTCGTAATAGACCGCGTTGTTGAGTTCGCGCGGGTTCATCGTCGGCGCCTGGATCCGGATCCGGCGGCCTTCCGAGCCGCTGATCTGTTCGTAGGCGCCCGGATCGAGCAGATGCTTGGCGTACTCGACGTTGTTCTTGTCGATGTAGTCGCCGACCTTGATCTTGCCCTTGGTCTGCGCCTCGACCGAATACAGCTCATCGGGATACGCCTTCGAGATGTCCTGCTCGGCAGCGATCAGCTTTTCCAGCGGCATCAGTACGCCCGCTCCCAGGCCGTACGCGACGCTTTCCATCATCTTGCGACGACCGTAGTTGAAGTCGTATTTGCGAATCCACATGTTCTCTCTCCTACGCGTTGACTGCTACCGCCCGTATTTGCCGGAGGACGGTTTTCCGGCTGTACGTCCTATTTGGCGACTGCGGCGGCCTGCTGAAGGTCGGCAGCGGCCTTGTCGTCCTGGAACATCGACATGTCGAAGCTCTCGCCGACCATCAGGTCGGTACGCGTCACGAACCTGGGCTTGATCAGCCAGACCAGCAGCGGCAGCACCATCAGCGCGAGCACCATGTTGATGAGCATCAATGCGGCGAGCAGCAGACCCATGTCCGCCATGAACTTGAGGTCGGACAGGAAGTACCAGGGGAGGATGCCGATCAGCATGATCGAGGCGGTGAACATGATCGCCTTGCCGGTGGTGGTCATCGCCTCGGTGATGCCGCGTGCCCAGTCACCGCCCTGCGTGTGGTACTCCTCGCAGATGCGCGAGAGCAGGTAGATGCCGTAGTCGATACCGACACCCACTCCGAGCACCGTCACCATCACGGAGTTGATGTCCAGGCCGATGCCCATCACGTGCATCGTGGCCAGCAGGTAGAAGTTCGACAGCAACGTCGGGATCAGCAGGATCACCGCCGCCATCCAGTGCCGGTAGGCGTAGGTGGCGATGATGAAGATCGCGGCGCAGCACAGGCCGATCAGGACCCAGTGGTAGCGCTCGACGACACGGTTCATGGCCTCCTGCAAGGCGATGGTTCCGGACGCCAGGCGGATGCGGACGTCGTCATGCTCCTCGCCGAGTTCGGCCACGACCTTGCGCGCCGTCGCCAGCGCGTTGTCGACGGTTTCCTGCTTGTTGTCGCGGTAGAACAGCGAAACCGACGAGTGCTGGAACTGGAAGTCGGTCATGTCCGCGAAGTTCAGCGCGTTCTGGCCGAAGGCGACCGCCGTGCCAGCCGCGTTGACCGCCCGATCCGTGGGATCGATCGGCAGCCACGCCGGATGGCCGCCGGAGTACAGGCGACTGCCCTCATCCATCATGTCCGAGAATGAGCGCGTGGCCTGCGCCGGCATCTCGGCGCTTTCGGCCGCGCGCTGGATCGCCTTGCTCAACCGATACGCCTCGGCGGTGCGCGCGGTCCGGCGCGCGACGTTATCCGGATTCTTGGCCTCCAGGATGATCTCGAGCGAGTTGACGCCGGCGAAGTGATCGTTGATGTCCCGGACCGCGACGTTGAACTCGGAATCCGGCCACAGCAGGTTGCTGCCCTCGACCGGGTTGCCGATCGCGATCAGGCTGGAGACGTAGATGGCCAGCACCGACAGCGAGCCCAGGATGATCGCCGTGTAGCGGGCGCGCACTCCGGTCACCAGCGTCGCCATGCGGCGCAGCAGATCCTTCTGAATCTTGTGGATGCCCGTTTCGCGGTCGCCGCCGACGATGACGTCGATGTTCTTCGGCGCCGGCAGGTAGCACTGCAGGATGGCGATCAGCATCACGCCGGTCGGGATCAGCCAGACCGCCCACATGCCGCAGAACAGAGCGAAGCGCTGCATCGCGGGAATCGGCGCCACGCCGATCACGAAGATGGCGATGACGTCGGTCATGATGCCCAGCACCGAGGGCGCCATCATCACCGAGAGCGTGGCCTCCGAGGCCTTCACCCGGTCACGCAGGTGCGAATAGATCTCGTAGTAGCGCTCGGTGTACTGGATGCAGTGCGAGAACGAGCGCGCCACCAGCAGCAGCGGCACCACCATCAGCAGCGGCTCGATCGGCGACTCGAGCCAGCCGACCAGGCCGAAGCCCCAGATCGCGGCGACGAAGCTGCAGATGATCGGCACAGCCACGCCCGTGACGTTGCGCATGTAGAGCGCCAGGGCCACGATCAGCAGGGCCAGGGTCACCGCGAAGATGGCGTAGGTCTGCTTCTGCAGCTCGTAGACCCAGCCGGTCAGCACGGGCTGGCCAACGAGCTGCACGCGGTGGTTCTCATCGGCCGCGGCGTCGGTCAGCTGCTTGAGCGCCGCGAACACCTTGCCGTAGTCGAGCCGGTCCTCGTGGAAGCTGGCGCGGATCAGCGTCGCCGTCTCGTCGCCGGAGATCAGGTAGGCGCGGGCCATCGGGGAGCGCTCGACCTTGCGCTGCAGGTCCGCGATCTCCTTGGGATCCGACGGCACCTCGTTACCCATCAGGGGCTGCATCTCGATGCCGAAGGGCGTGGCTTCCGCGTAGTTGGCCTTTTCGGTGGTGATCGAGATGAGGCGCTCGTGGTAGACGCTGTCGATCAGGTCGACGTCGCGCGTCAGGTCCCAGACCTTCTGCAAGGTGTCCTGGTTGTAGATGTTGTTGCCGTCGGTGCGCTTGACCATGATCGTCACGGTCAGCGGGTTGCCGAAGTTCGGGTGATCGCGGTAGGTCTGCACGAACGGATCGTCCGCCGGCAGCAGGTCGGCAAAGATCGTGCGGATGTCCAGGTGCGGGATGCCGGCCGCGAAGGCGGCGGTGACCAGGGCAAAGAAGATGCCGACCGCGGCGCGATGTGAAACGACCCAGCGCGCGATTCGGAAGCGGAGCGTATCCATGTCCTCGTAGGTGCCTTCTCGTTGATTGACATCCCGGTGCTTTCATGGCCCGGGCTGCCGATTGATTCGGCCGGCGGACAGCCCCACATTCCGCGTCATCGACGCGGCGCATGGCGATCCACTTGCGGCTGCTCCTCTTGTTGCACCGCGGGATGCCTGCCCGCGGATGCCTGCCGGAAGAGATGGGGCGCTCGCCGCATTCCTCTTCCAATCCTGTGTTGA
>CAMLNE010000351.1 GCA_946481265.1 uncultured Panacagrimonas sp.
GGCCGTCGAGCTCGTCGCCGAGCAGCGCGTAGGTCGGACAGGTCGCATTGCAGAATCCGCAGTGCACGCAGGTGCGGATCGCCTTCTCCGACGCTGCCATGTGCGGGTCCTGCAGCTGCTGTGCATCGAAACGGGTCTGCATGCCTACGCTTCCCTCCCGGGAATACCGCCGCGCGGCGCGGGGATGTCGAGCAGTGCGCCGAACGGTCCGGCGCCCAGCAGGTTCAGGGGATCGAAACCCTGCTTCACGCGGCGGCTCAGCGCCGCGATGCCGGCGTCCGGCGCCGGTGCGGCCGGCATCGCCGCGCGCAGCGACGGCGGCGCGCGCATCAGCCAGGCGTGGCCGCCCTCGGCCGCGACCTGGCTGCGCACGAAGGCGGCGGCGTCCTCGTCCTCGGCCTCGGTGGCCAGCCAGACCAGCGCGCCGCCCCAGTCGAACAGCGCATCGCAGCGCCGCAGCCGGCGCCGGATCGCCGCGACCAGCTCGCCCGCACGATTCGACGGCAGCGAGATCCGCCACAGCGGACGCGGATCGTCGACGAAGGGATCGACATTGCGGATCGCGCGCCACAGCGCCGTCGAAGCCTCGGCCTCGACGGTCTGCACGCGGGCGCTGCGGCCGAAATCCATCACCAGCTGCCGATGCCGCTCGAGCACCGAGGCGCGGAACCCCTCGAGCCGCAGCGCGGCACGGCCATCCGGCAGCACCGCCGCGCAGCCGACCTCCAGCGAGGTCGCCAGCACCGCGCGCACGCTGGCCAGCGCACGGTCGACGCCGTCGTCCTCGAGCAGCACCGTCGCCTCGAACGCGGGCCGCGGCAGCACGCGCAGGCTCAGCTCGGTGAGCACCGCGAGCGTGCCCCAGGACCCCGTCACCAGCTTGGAGAGGTCGTAGCCCGTCACGTTCTTGATCACCCGACCGCCGGCCTTGAAGCGCTCGCCGCCACCGGATACCGCCTCGAAGCCGAGCAGGTGATCGCGCACGTTGCCGGCGGACAGGCGTCGCGATCCCGCAAAGCCGCTGCCGACGATGCCGCCGATGGTGGTGCGCGCAGGCTCGGTGCCGAGCAGGCGCGCGTGATCCGGGGGGTCGAAGGCCAGCATCTGCCCGCGCTCGGCCAGCAGGTCCTCGACGAAATCCAGGGGCGTGCCGGCGCGCAGGCTGAGCACCAGTTCCTCGGGCTCGTAGCCGGTCACGCCGGTCAGTCCGGACAGGTCGATGTCACGGTGCTCGCCACCCTGGCGGGCGTACAGCGGGCGCCGCGTCCCGCCACCGACGACGCGCAGGGGCATGGCCTGCGCCGCCGCCTCCCCGAGCATGGCGCGCACCTCCTCGGCATGGGTCGGCCGCAGCCGCTGCGCGCTCATCTCAGAACCTCGGCAGTTCGGGATGGGCGTGCTGGCCGTGGTGCACGTGCACGCGACCGAGCTCCGCGCAGCGATGCAGTCGCGGGAACACCTTGCCCGGGTTGAGCAGGCCTTCCGGATCGAACGCGCACTTGAGGCGCTGCTGCTGCGCCAGGTCGGTCTCGTTGAACATCTCCGGCATCAGGTCGCGCTTCTCCACGCCCACGCCGTGTTCGCCGGTCAGCACGCCGCCGACCTCCACGCACAGGCGCAGGATCTCGGCGCCGAAGGCCTCGGCCCGCTCGAGCTCGCCGGACTGGTTGGCGTTGTAGAGGATCAGCGGATGCAAGTTGCCGTCGCCGGCATGGAAGACATTGGCCACGCGCAGGCCATGGCGCTGCGACATCTCGTTCATGCGCTGCAGGACCTGCGCGAGCCGGCCGCGCGGGATGGTGCCGTCCATGCAGTAGTAGTCCGGCGACAGGCGCCCCACCGCGGGGAATGCCGCCTTGCGTCCGGCCCAGAAGCGCAGGCGCTCCTCCTCGCTCTCGGACAGGCGGCAGAACACGGCGCCGTTGCGCGAGGCGATGTCGGTGACCAGGCCCAGCACGTGGTCGCACTCGGCCTGGATGCCATCGGCCTCGACGATCAGCACCGCCTCGACGTCGAGCGGGTAGCCGACGTGCAGGAATTCCTCCGCGGCCAGGGTCGCGAGGCGATCCATCATCTCCATGCCGGCCGGCACGATGCCGCCGCCGATGATGTCCGCCACGCACTGGCCGGCGGCTTCCACGCTGGGGAAGCCGAGCAGCGCCGCGCGCGCGTGGGCGGGCCGCGGAAGGATCCGCACGGTCACCTCGGTGATCACCCCGAGCATGCCCTCCGAGCCGTTGATCACGCCGAGCAGGTCGTAGCCCGCCGCGTCGAGCGTCTTGCCGCCCAGGCGCAGGATCTCCCCGTCCATCGTCACCAGCTCGACGCCGAGCACGTTGTTGGTGGTCAGCCCGTATTTCAGGCAGTGCACCCCGCCGGAGTTCTCGGCCACGTTGCCGCCGATCGAGCAGGCGATCTGGCTGGAGGGATCCGGCGCGTAGTAGAAGCCCTGGGCGCGCACCGCCTCGCTGATGCCCAGGTTGGTGACGCCGGGCTGGGCCACCACGACGCGGTTGTCGAGATCGATCTCCAGGATGCGGTTGAAGCGCGACAGGCCGAGCACGACGCCATCGGCCAGCGGCAGCGCACCGCCCGACAGCGAGGTGCCGGCACCCCGCGCGACGACCTTGACCTTGCGCTGGTGGCAGAAGCGCAGGATCTCGGCGACCTGCCGCGTGGTGCGCGGCAGGACCACGGCCAGCGGCAGCTGGCGGTAGGCGGTGAGGCCGTCGCTCTCGTAGGCGACCAGCGATTCGTCGTCGCCGATCACGCCATCGTTTTGCAGGATGCGGCGCAGGCCGGCCAGGATGCCGGCCCTGGCCGATACCACCGCCGCATCCGGCTCGGGCATGCGCAGGGTCATCGGATGCCGCCGGCTGTCCTCACGCCGCCACGATCCGGCGCTGGCCGGTGGCCGACAGCACCTCGATCCAGTAGCCGTCCGGATCCTTGATGAAGGCCAGGCCCTTCATCTTGCCGTCGTCCGGGCGCTTGACGAATTCCACGCCGAGCTTCTCGAAGCGCTCGCAGGCGGCATACACGTCCGGCACCGTGATGCCGATGTGACCGAAGCCGCGCGGATCGCTGTTGCCGTTGTGGTAGCCGGCGAAGGCGGGGTCGCTCTCCGTGCCGTAGTTGTGCGTCAGCTCGATCGCGCCCTTCTGGTTGAAGGTGAACTCGGCGCGCTTCGCGCGATCGGTCGGCAGTTCGCCGTCCTGCGGGCGCAGATAGCCGACGAAGTACAGGCAGAACTTCATTTCCGGAAAATCGAAGCGGTCGAGCAAGGTCATGCCGAGCACGTCGCGGTAGAAGGCCAGCGACTTCTCCGGATCACGGATACGCAGCATGGTCTGGCTCATGATGTAGTCGCGGGTGGCTTCGACGCCGGTATCGGCAGCGCTCATGACGGTCTCGTGGCTGGAGGAAGTCCCGCATGAAACCCGAGGCGCACCGGGGGGCGCAAGCCGTGGTCGCCCGCAGTCCTGCCACGCAAGCCTGCCGCGCGTGCGCCCTGTCAGCACAAGGGCGCGCACGCGCTTCGCGCGGCTACCCGGCAGCGAGGCCGCGCCCTTAGACTCGCCCGGAGCGCGACCGGCACCGGATCGCGCAGACCCACCAGGAGACGGACACCATGACCAAGGTCGAAGGCGGTTGCTACTGCAAGGCCGTGCGTTACGAGATCAGCACCGACCCGATGCTCAACCTGCAGTGCCACTGCCGCGAATGCCAGTACATCTCGGGTGGCAATCCGAATGTCTGCGTGGTCATCCCCCAGGGCGGCTTTCGCTACACCCAGGGCGCGCCCAAGCAGTTCACGCGCAGCGACCTGGAGAACGCGGTCACGCGCGAGTTCTGCGCGGACTGCGGCACCCCGCTGCTGAGCCGGTCGCCCGCCATCCCCGGCGCCGCCATCGTCAAGCGCGGCACCTTCGACGATCCCAAGAGCTTCGGCGCTCCCCAGCTGGCGATCTTCACGATCGACTCGCAGCCCTATCACCACATCGCCGAGGGCATGCCGAGCTTCGAGCGCATGCCGGGATGATGCCCCCTGGGCGGCA
>CAMLNE010000352.1 GCA_946481265.1 uncultured Panacagrimonas sp.
CGATGCCTGCGCCGCGCCGGGCGGCAAGGCGGCGCACATGCTCGAGCGCGATCCATCGCTGCGCCTGACCGCGCTGGATGTCGACCCGCGACGCGTGCGGCGCATGGCCGAGACCTTTGCCCGGATCGGCGTGGACGCCGACGCGCGAATGGGCGACGCCACCGATCCGTCGTCGTGGTGGGACGGACAGACTTTCGATGCCGTCGTGATCGATGCGCCGTGTTCGGCTACCGGGATCGTGCGCCGCCAGCCGGACATCCTGTTGCATCGTCGGGCCTCGGACCTGGGCGCGCTGACTGCCACCCAGGCGCGTCTGCTCGAGGCCTTGTGGCCGCTGCTGGCACCCGGCG
The DNA here is from genome assembly GCA_946481265.1 of uncultured Panacagrimonas sp. Next base: position 351 of record CAMLNE010000352.1, read on the forward strand.
GCGCGCTGCTGTACGCCACCTGCTCGATCCTGCGCGCGGAGAACGAACAGCAGGTGGCGGCTTTCCTCGCGCGCACGCCCGATGCGACTGTCGATGCGCTGGATGCGCGTTTCGGGCGCGTCGCGGGCGATGGCCGGCAACGCCTGCCCGGCGAAGACGGCATGGACGGTTTCTACTACGCGCGGCTGCGCAAGGCCTCTTCGCCGTAGGAGCGACGTAAGTCGCGAGCTTAGCCAAGCCGGCAGGCATCGATTGGAAGGCTCGCGACTCACGTCGCTCCTACAAGGGCAACGGTTTTCCGACCCGTGCTGGCTATCATTTAGCGATGCTCGAGACCCGCGCTTCCCGCGAATCCTGGTTGTTCTGGCTCACCGCGCTGCTGGTGATCGGGGCAGGGCTCGGGCTGCGCGATCCGTGGCCATCGGACGAACCGCGCTTCGCCCTGGTCGCCAGGCAGATGGTGGAAAGCGGCGAGTGGCTGTTCCCGCATCGCGGCAGCGAGCTGTATCCGGACAAGCCGCCGCTGTTCATGTGGTTGCAGGCGGCGGCGTACACCGTGCTGCGCGACTGGCGCGTCGCCTTCCTGCTGCCGTCGCTGCTGGCCTCGCTCGGCACGCTGTGGTGCGTGGTGGATCTCGGCCGGCGGCTGTGGACGCGACGGGTCGGGCTGTATGCCGGCTGGGCGTTGCTGTTCGCGATCCAGTTCACCTACCAGGCGAAGAAGGCCCAGATCGATCCGCTGGTCACGTTCTGGATCACCCTGGCCAATTACGGCCTGCTGCGGCATTTCCTGCGCGGGCCCGACTGGCGGATGTGGGCGCTGGGCTGGTTTGCGGCCGGGCTGGGCACGATCAGCAAGGGCGTGGGCGCGATCGCGCTGCTGATGGCGCTGCCGGGCCTGTATGCGGTGCTGCGCGGCTGGTCTCCGCGCGCGTCGGCGCCGATGCGTGGCGCCCGGGCGTGGTGGGGACCGGTGGCCTTCCTCGCGGCGGTGTCGCTGTGGCTGGTGCCGATGGTGATCGTGGCAACCGGCCACGCCGATCCTGCGTATCACGCCTACATGGACAACATCCTGTTCCACCAGACCGCGGGACGCTACGGCGGCTCGTGGTCGCATCCGCAGCCGCCCTGGTACTTCCTCGGCGTCATGTTGACCTGGGCGCCGATGATCCTGGCGCTGCCCTGGGCGATTCCTGCCTGGCGCCGGCGGTTGCGCAGGCGCGATGGACGCTACCTGCTGCCGCTGGCGTGGTGGGCGCTGGTGCTGCTGTTCTTCAGCATTCCCAGCGGCAAGCGCGATGTCTACATCCTGCCCGCACTGCCGATGGCTTGCCTGGCGCTCGCCCCGCTGCTGCCCGGCATTCTTCGACGTGCCTGGCCGCGCCGGATCGCCCTGGGCTGGGCGGTGGCGTTCGCGCTGGCCATGCTCGGCGCGGGGCTGGCGATGCTGCTCGGCAATCCGGGCTTCGAACGCCGCCTGCTCGAAGCGCGCGGACTCGCGCCCGATGCGCAGGGCCTGGCATGGCTACTCACCGCCGTGGGCGTGTGGGGCTGCGCCGGACTGCTCTGGTTCGGCGTGCGACGACCGGTGGCGGCGATGCTTTCGGGCCTGGCGGGCCTGTGGCTGCTGTTCGGGCTGGTGGGTTATCCGGTGCTCAACGATGCGAGTTCGGCGCGTGCGTTGATGACTGCAGCTGGCCGGCAGATCGGGCCCGATGCGGAGCTGGGGCTGGTGGCGTGGAAGGAGCAAAACCTGCTGATGGCCGATCGCAAGGCGGTCGACTTCGGGTTCCGACAGCCGTGGCACGAGCAGCTGCGGCGCGGCACGGCATGGCTGGCCGGCGCGCCACAGCGGCGCTGGTTGTTGGTCGAAGGCCGTGCACTGGGCGCCTGCATCGATCGTGCGCGCAGCATCGAGATTGGTCGTTCCAATCGGCGCGACTGGTGGCTGGTGCCGCACGCGGCGGTGACCGGTCCCTGCACCAGGGCGCATGGCGCAGCGACGCAGGAAGAGGACCAGGACTGACGGCCGCCGCCGTGCGGATGCGATCATGCGCGGATGAAGAAATACCTGCTCTACGGGTCGGAACGTTACGCGCTGGCCATCCTCAGGCCGCTACAGGACGCCATCCGGCGGCGCGGCGGCGAAGCCGCGTGGTTTTTCGACGGCCCCGGCGCCGCCGACCTGGTCGAGGGCGAACGCCTGCTCGACGTGCAAGGCGTGCGTGATTGGAAGCCGGACGCGGTGCTCACGCCGGGCAACCACCTGCCGCATTTCTTTCCTGGAGTGAAGGTCGAGGTGTTCCACGGCTTCGATGCCGGTAAGCCGCGACATATCTACATCCGCGGATTCTTCGACCTGTACTGCACGACCGGGCCGCGCGACACCGCGCAGTTCCAGGCGCTGGCCGACAAGCTCGGCCATTTCAGCGTGGCCCAGACCGGCTGGCCCAAGCTCGATCCCATGTTTAAAAGGGATGCCCTGCGCGAGATCGCCGGGCCGCTGCCGCCGGTACGCGATCCGCCGGTGATCCTCTACCACTCGACCTTCTCGCCGTCGTGGAGCGCGGCGGAGACGCTGTACGGGGAAGTCCGGCGGCTCTCGCGCGACGGGCGCTGGAGATGGATCGTCACCTTTCACCCGAAGATGCCGGCCGAGACGGTGGCCAGGTACAAGGCGCTGCAGAACGAGCATCTGCGCTTCGCCGAGGACGACAACATCCTCGACCTGTTCCCCCAGGTCGACATGATGTGCTCGGACACCTCGTCCGCGCTGAGCGAGTTCCTGCTCACCGGCAAGCCGGTCGTGACCTTCCGCAACCGCCGCCCAGGGCCGCAACTGATCGACATCGACCAGGTCGACCAGTTCGAACCGGCGATCGCGCGCGCGCTGTCGCGGCCGCCGGAGCTGATGCAGGCGATCGCAGAGTTCGGCCAGGCCATCCATCCGGATCGCGACGGGCGTTCGAGCGAGCGCGTGCTCGATGTCATCGACGCGTTCATCGCCGGCGGCGGCCGCAACCGCCGCCCCAAGCCGGCGAACCTGTGGCGCAAGCTCAAGCTGCGCAGGCGGATCGGGTACTGGGGCCCGGCGCGGTGCTGAACGCCGCACGCGGCCGAGGCGGAGACGCAACGTGAGCGGCATCGATGCGGTCGTCACCTGGGTCGACGGAAACGACCCCGCGCATCGCGCCAGGCTTTCGGCCTACCTGGCCTCGATCGGCGGCGAGGCGCCGCCGGTCGCCCGGGCGACGCGCTTTCATGACGCCGGCGAGATCGAGTACTGCATCGCCTCGATCCTGCGCCACGCGCCGTGGTTTCGCACCATCCACATCGTGACCGACGGACAGGTGCCGGCGCTGGTGGCGAAGCTGGCCGGGACGCGGTTCGCCGACCGGGTGCGGGTGGTCGACCATCGCGAGATCTTCGCCGGCTTCGAACAGCACCTTCCGACCTTCAACAGCCGCGCGATCATCAGCCTGCTGTGGCGGATCGAAGGCCTGGCCGAACGCTTCGTGTATTTCAACGACGACTTCAGCCTGCTGCGCCCGGTTGCCGAAACCGATTTTTTCCGCGACGGGAAGATGGTGCTGCGCGGCAAGTGGCTGCCGCAGTCGCGCTACCGGCTCAGCCGCCGGCTGGCGTCGCTGTGGAAACGCTGGCGCGGAGTGCAGGCCGATCGGGCCAC
>CAMLNE010000353.1 GCA_946481265.1 uncultured Panacagrimonas sp.
ATGGCGCACTTACTTCATGTAAGGAGCAGGGGTTCGCCCGCCAAGCCGGCACAGGCGATCGACCCAGGGGCATCAAAACGCAGACGAACGGACCGGACAGAAAAAAAGGAGTCGGCCTGTAAGCCGGGTTCTGTCGAGAACGATCATTCCTCTAGGCGCCGCGTCACCGCGGCGCTCCAGCAACCTACCCGGAAGGCACGTGGGCCACGTGTCTCGCCTTGCGGCGATCCTTCCCTATTTGGTCTTGCTCCGGACGGGGTTTTCCTTGCCGTCCCTGTTGCCAGCGACGCGGTGCGCTCTTACCGCACCTTTTCACCCTTACCTGTGCCCGGTCACCCGGGCCATCGGCGGTTCATTCTCTGTGGCACTTTCCGTAGCCTCGCGGCTCCCAGGCGTTACCTGGCGTCCTGCCCTGCGGAGCCCGGACTTTCCTCCCCCGTCCCGCCCTTGCGGGCCTGACGGCAGCGATCGTTCGGCCGACTCCGGGGCCGATTCTACGCTTCTGCCTGGCCCCGATCACCGGAAATCTTCACGGCCATCTCGTAGAGCTCGCTCTTGCGTCGCCCGGTGAGCGTGGCGGCGACCTTGGCGGCTCGTGCGGCGGGCAGCTCGTCGAGCAGGACGCGCAGCACGCGCTCGGCTTCCCGCAACGAGGCATCGACCGGCGCCGCGGCCTCGATCACCAGCACGAATTCGCCCCGCTCGCGGTTGGCGTCGGCGGCCAGCCAGGCGGGCAGCGCCTGCGCCTCGCACAGCACGCTCTGCTCGAAGCGCTTGCTGATCTCGCGCGCCAGCATCACGCGGCGCTCGCCGAGCAGCTCGGCGAGGTCGCGCGCGCAGTCGGCGATGCGGTGACTCGCCTCGTAGACGATGACGCTGCGGGGTTCGTGCGCGAGCTGCAGGATGCGCTCGCGACGTGCAGCGGACTTCGCCGGCAGGAATCCGGCGAACAGGAAGCTGTCGCTGGGCAGACCGGCGATGGACAGTGCCGCCACCGCCGCGCAGGGGCCCGGCACCGCGATCACTTCGCAGCCGGCGGCGCGCGCCGCGCGCACCAGCGCGAATCCCGGGTCCGAGATCAGCGGCGTCCCGGCGTCGGACACCAGTGCGAGGGACTCGCCCTGGCGCAACGCGTCGAGCACCGAGGCCGCGATGCGCTCCTCGTTGTGTTCGTGCACGGCCAGCAGGGGCGTGCGAATGCCGAAGTGCGTGAGCAGCGCGCCGGTGTTGCGCGTGTCCTCTGCCGCGACGCGCGTGACCTGGGCCAGGATGCGCTGCGCGCGCGGTGACAGATCGCCGAGATTGCCGATCGGCGTGGCCACCACGTACAGGCAGCCGGGACGCACATCGGGGTCGTGGGTCTGCGAAGCGCTCAAGGGAAGGTCCGCCAGGGCAGCGGATGCTGCGTGCGATACTTTATCGCGATGAAATGCTCACGCCTTGCGGCCGTCCTGATCCTCACGTGCGCACCCCTCGCCTGGAGCGCACCGCCATTCGCGGGGTCGCCCGTGGCCGGCCTCGTCGGCGAGGCCGAGGCGGCCATCGACGCCGGTGATGACCAGCGTGCAGAGGGGCTGCTCTCGCGCATTCCGTCCGGCTCGCTCGACGCCGCGCAACTGGCGCGCGTGCAGATCGTGCGCGCCGAGATCGGCATGCATCGGCGCCAGCCGGAGACGGTGCTGCGCTCCTTGCCGCCGCACGAAAGCCCCGTCGCGGCCTTGTCTCCCCGTATCGAACAGCTGCGTGGCACGGCCTACTTCATGGCCGGCGACGTGGTCTCGGCGGTGCGCACCCTGGTGGCACGCGAACGCATGCTCGGTTCGGCCGGCGCGCTGGCGGACAACCGCGAGCAGATCTGGAACGGCCTGGTGGCCACGCCCTTTGCACCCAGCGCCCTGGATGACATTGCCGCCGAGGATCCGATGACCCGCGGCTGGCTGGATCTGGCACGCGTGCTCCAGCAGGGACCGACGACGCCGGCCATCACGGCCTGGTCGCAGCGCAATCCCGGTCATCCGGGTGCGGTGAAGGCGGCACTGGTCCGGGCCAGCGACGCGACCCTGCCGCTGGCCGGTGCGGGTGCGGGTGGTGCCGGTGCCGGCTCCTTCGGCCTGCCAGCTTCCTTGTCCGGCGGCTACGCGCTGCTGGTGCCGGTCAGCGGCAACCTCGCCTCTGCCGGACGCGCCGTGCGCGACGGCTTCATCGCGGCCTGGTTCGCGGCGCCGGAGCCGCGCCGGCCGCTGCGCATCTACGACACCGGCAACGAGGGGACCCAGGCCCTGCAGGCCTATCAGCAGGCGCTGCGCGACGGCGCGGGCACGGTGATCGGACCGCTGACCAAGGAGGGCGTGGCCGCCGTGGCACAGCAGGCCGGCAGCGTCGCCTGGCTGACGCTCAACTACCTGGACGGGCCGATCGGCGGAGCGCTGCAGTTCGGCCTAGCGCCGGAGGACGAGGCGCGCGCGGCGGCCACCCACGCGGTGACGGCCGGCCGCCTGAACGCGCTCGCGCTGGTGCCGGGCACGCCCTGGGGCGATCGCGCGCTGGCCGCGTTCACTGCCGGACTCCAGGAGCAGGGCGGCACCCTGTTGAAGGTCACGCGCTTCGCCAATGGCACGCAGGATTTCGGCGCGCCGCTGCGCGAACTGCTCAAGCTCGACCAGAGCGCCCAGCGCCATGCGGCGCTGGACCGCGTGCTCGGCAAGAAGACCGGGTTCGAACCACGGCCACGCGCCGATGCCGACCTGCTGTTCGTCCCGATGCGCGCCGCCGAAGCGCGGCTGCTGGTGCCTCAGCTCGACTTCTTCCACGTGCGCAGCCTGCCCGCGTACACCTTGTCGGCCGCGCACAGCGGCCGGGTCGATCGCCAGGTCGACGGCCTGAGTCTGTGCGACATGCCGTGGATGCTCGAGGACAGCGGGGTCTGGGCGACCGAGCGCGAGCGCCTGCGCGATCTCTTTCCCGAGGCCCTGCGCGACCAGCCGCGACTGTTTGCACTGGGGGCCGACGCGCTGCGCATCGTGCGTGCAGGGCGGCCCTTCGCCGACGGGCGCGAGATGGACGGCGCCAGCGGCCGCCTGCGCCTGGCACCGGACAACCGTGTCGTCCGCCAGCTCGCCTGCCGCCCGATCGTGGATGGCCGGCCGGCCGGCGCACTGTGAAAGGCGCGCGCGAAGAGGACCTGGCCCTGCGCTACCTCGAGACGCGTGGCCTCAGGCTGGTCGAGCGCAACGTACGGGCGCACGGCGGCGAGCTGGACCTGGTCATGCGCGATGCCGGCTCGCTGGTGATCGTCGAGGTGCGCAAGCGCGCTCACAGCGGTTTCGGCACGGCCGCCGAATCGGTCGATGCGCGCAAGCAGTCGCGCATCGTCCACGCCGCACGCGCGCTGCTCGCGCGACGACCGGAACTCGCGCGGCTGCCGGCGCGCTTCGACGTGGTCGCGCTGGACGCGGCGGATCGCATCGACTGGATCCAGGCCGCGTTCGACGCCGAGGACTAGGCTCCTGCCTCGGAGATTTCCGATGAACTGGCGGGTCACCTGTAGCGACAGGCAGGGCACGACGGCGAAACCCGCTGGCGCTGCATCGACGCACATCCAAGCCGCCCGGCATGGAATGGAGACGAGGATTCCCATGCGAAGTTGCGATACCGGGATGCCGGAACCATGTCCGACGGCACGCCGCTAGCCGAGGCTGCGCGCCGGCGGCTGGGCGAGGTCCTGCCGCCGGAACGCCTGTTCTTCGATCCGGCCGATTGCCTGCCCTACGGCTACGACAATTCGCGGCGGGTGGTCCTTCCGCACGCGGTGGCCTTGCCGCTGGGCGAAGACGAGGTCGTGGCACTGGTGCGCGCATGCCGGGACCTGCGGATCCCGCTGACCGCGCGCGGACGTGGCACCAACACCACCGGCGCCGCCGTGCCGATCGCCGGCGGGC
>CAMLNE010000354.1 GCA_946481265.1 uncultured Panacagrimonas sp.
CGGCTGGGGATTCCAGCTGCAGTCGCCCGGATTCGTGTTCGGCCTGGCCGCGCTGATGTTCGCGGTCGGCCTGTCGCTGTCCGGCGTCGCCCATTTCGGCGGTTCCTGGATGGGCGCCGGTCAGAACCTGGCGGCGCGCCCGGGTCTCGGCGGGTCCTTCTTCACCGGCGTGCTGGCGGTGATCGTGGCCAGTCCCTGCACCGCGCCGTTCATGGCGCCGGCACTGGGCTTCGCGCTGGCCCAGCCGGCCGCGATCGCCTTGCTGGTGTTCGCCATGCTGGGGCTGGGACTGGCGCTGCCCTTCCTCCTGATCGGCTTCATGCCGCGCCTGGCGGCGCTGCTGCCGCGGCCGGGCGCGTGGATGGAGACATTCAAGCAGCTCATGGCCTTTCCGATGTACGTCACCGCGGTGTGGCTGCTGTGGGTGCTGGGCGGCCTGACCGACCGTGACGGCATGGCGCTGGCCCTGCTCGGCCTGGTGCTGGTGGCGTTCGGGCTGTGGCTGTGGGGGCGGGCCCGCGGCGGGGCCGGGCAGGCCCTGGCGATGGTCGTGCTGTTCGCCGCCGGACTGCTGGCCCTGCACCCGGCGATGAAGTCCCAGCCGGCCGAGGCGGCGCGGACGCAGGCTCAGGCCCAGGCGGGCTGGGAACCCTACAGCGACGTGCGCCTGCAGTCGCTGCGCGCGGCGGGCCGTTCGGTGTTCGTGGATTTCACCGCCGACTGGTGCCTGACCTGCAAGCTCAACGAGCGTGGCGCCCTGCGTTCGGCACGGGTGCGCGAGGCGTTTCGCAAGCACGACGTCGCCCTGCTGATGGGCGACTGGACGCGCGCCGACCCGGCGATCACCGCGGTCCTGGCGCGCTACGGCCGCAGCGGGGTGCCGCTCTACCTGGTTTCGCGCGAGGGTGCGGATCCGGTCGTGCTGCCCCAGATCCTGACCGCGGACGCCGTCGTCTCCGCTTTCGAATGACGTCGACCGGACCGTCCACCGTTTCGCTCCGCTTTTGATCTCGAACGAACAAGGAGTTCCCATGAGTCTCGTGCACAGCTTCAGGACGGCCGGTCTGGCCGGTGTGGTGGCGCTCGCCATGGCCGGGGCCGCGCAGGCCAGCGCACGGGTCGGCGAGCCGGCGCCCGGCTTCGAATCCCCGGGCGCCGACGGCAAGGTCGTTCAGCTGTCCGACTACAAGGGCCGGTACGTCGTGCTGGAATGGACCAACGAAGGCTGCCCCTTCGTGCAGAAGCACTACCGGAGCGGGAACATGCAGGGCCTGCAGAAGGAGTTCACCGCCCGGGACGTGGCCTGGCTGACCGTGTTCTCGTCGAAGGTCGGTGCCCAGGGTCATGTCGATGCGCAGGGCGCGAAGAAATTCCAGGCCGACTACGAGGCCGCGCCCACCGCGCTGCTGCTCGATGAAGCCGGCACGCTCGGGCGCCTGTACGACGCCAAGACCACGCCGAACATGTATGTCATCGATCCGGCCGGCAAGCTGATCTATGCCGGCGCCATCGATGACACGCCCAGTGCCGATGCCGACGACATCCCCAACTCGAAGAACCTGGTGAAGGCCGCGCTCGACGAGGCGCTCGCCGGCAAGCCGGTCTCGACGCCGGTCAGCAAGCCCTACGGCTGCAGCATCAAGTACTGACACGCGCGCACGCGAACGGCCCGCCGCCGGGAACGCCGGAAGCGGGTCGGCAGGGCCGGCCGTTTCACGCAGAATGGCATCGCCCGTTTTCCGGAGACCCCATGAACTACAACACGCTGCTGTGGCAGGTGGAGCAGGGCGTCCTGACGCTCACGCTCAACCGTCCCGATCGGATGAATGCCTTCACCGTCGAGATGGCCGACGAGCTGGTGGACGCGTTCCAGCGCGCGAGCCGTGATGACAGCGTGCGCGCGGTGGTCGTCACCGGCGCCGGCAAGGCGTTCTGCGCGGGCATGGACCTGTCCCCGACCGGCAACGTGTTCGGCCTGGACGAGTCGCTGGAGCCGACGATCGACGACCTTCAGCGCCGCCTCGACGATCCCGACGTCTTCCATGGCGTGCGCGATACCGGCGGGCGCGTGACGCTGGCGATCTTCGCCTGCACCAAGCCGGTGATCGCAGCCATCAATGGTGCGGCGGTGGGCATCGGCGCGACCATGACCCTGGCCATGGACTTTCGCCTGGCCTCTTCGGCGGCCCGCATCGGCTTCGTGTTCGGCAAGCTCGGCATCGTGCCGGAGGCCTGCTCGAGCTGGTTCCTGCCGCGCATCGTCGGCATCCAGACCGCGCTGGAATGGACCTACAGCGCCGAGATCCTCGACGCGCAGACCGCCCGCGACGGCGGGCTGGTGAAGTCCATCCACGCGCCGGAGGACCTGCTGGGCGCGGCTCTCGCACTGGCACATCGTTTCGTGGACGGAAAGTCGCCGGTGGCGATCGCGCTCACGCGGCAGATGATGTACCGCAACTCGGCGCAGCCGCACCCGCTGGAGGCGCATCGCGTGGACTCGCTGGCGATGTTCTACACCAGCCGGCAGGACGGCAAGGAAGGCGTGCGCGCCTTCCTCGAGAAGCGTCCCGCGCAGTTCACGTCGAATGCCTCGGCGATGCCACCCTTCTATCCCTGGTAGTACCTGCCGGGGCCCATCGGAGTCCAAGTGAAAGCCATTGTCTGCCGGGAATTCGGTCCGCCGGAAAAACTCGTCTACGAAGACCTGCCGCTGCGCGCGCCGGGTCCCACCGAGGTGCGCATCAAGGTGCAGGCCGCGGGCGTGAACTTCCCCGACGTGCTGATCATCCAGAACAAGTACCAGTTCAAGGGCACGCCGCCGTTCGCGCCGGGTGGCGAAGTCTGCGGCACCATCGCCGAGGTCGGCACCAAGGTCACGCAGTGGAAGGTCGGCGACCGCGTCGCGGCCATGACGCTGCAGGGTGGCTTTGCCGAGGAATGCATCGCGCCCGCCGCCGCCTGCGTGACGGTGCCGGACGCCATGAGTGCCTCGGTCGCCGCCGGCTTCCAGCTGGCCTACGGCACGGTCATCCATGCGCTGAAGGACCGCGGGCAGCTTCAGCCCGGCGAGACGCTGCTGGTGCTCGGCGCTTCGGGCGGGGTGGGGCTGGCCGCCGTGCAGCTGGGCAAGATCATGGGTGCCCGGGTGATTGCCGCGGCCAGTTCGCCGGAGAAGCTCGCGCTGTGCGCGCAGCAGGGCGCGGATGCGGGCATCGACTACACCCGCGAGTCGCTCAAGGACGCGGTCAAGAAGCTCACCGGCGGCAATGGTGCGGACGTGATCTTCGATCCGGTCGGCGGGCAGTTCGCGCAGGATTCGTTCTCCTGCATCAACTGGAAGGGCCGTCACCTCGTCATCGGGTTCGCCTCGGGTCCGATTCCGGAGATCGCGCTCAACCGCCTGCTGCTCAAGGGCTGCGCCTCGCTGGGCGTGTTCTGGGGCGCCTTCATCCAGCGCGAACCGGAGGCGCAGGCAGCCAATGTCGCCCAGCTCTACCGCTGGTTCGCCGAAGGCCGGCTCAAGCCGCTGGTGTCGCGCGAATATCCGCTGGCGCAGGGCGCGCAGGCCTTGCGCGACATGGCGGACCGCAAGGTGATGGGAAAGGTCGTGCTGGTCGTGTGAGGCTCATCAACGGGAAGTCGAACCATGTCCATCCCTATTGGCGGATCGCTGCGTGCAGCGGGAATCCTGCTGCTGATGAGCGGCTGCGCGGTCTCGGAGCCGCGCGTGGAGGAGCTCGGCGAGAACTCGTACATGCTGACGGTGGAGGCGGCCGAGACCCCTGACGGCAAGAAGCTCGCGCGGCGCGAGGCGATGGCGCGCGCCGAGGCCTACTGCGTGACGCAGGGTCGCCACGCACGACCGACGCACATGACCGGCGGCGTTTCCGACTTCATGCAGGGCGGCGAGGGCGCCGCTGGTCAC
>CAMLNE010000355.1 GCA_946481265.1 uncultured Panacagrimonas sp.
GGTCGGCAGCGCCTCGCCGTCGAGGATCGCGCAGGTGTATTCGGCCTTCGTTTCGCCGCTGTCGATGAAGCGCTCGGCCATCACCACGCGATCGGTGTCGCCGCGCGCCAGTGCCAGCGCCGCGTCCAGCCCGGCCGGCGACTTCACCTTGGTGATGCCGACACTGGATCCTTCCTCGGAAGGCTTGACGATGAAGGGATAGCCCAGCGCGTCCGCCGCCGCCTGCATTTGGGCAGCGTCGCGGACCAGGAAATAGTCCGGCGTGGGCAGGCCCTCGGCCTTCCACATGCGCTTGGAGCGCAGCTTGTCCATCGCCAGGGCCGAGGCCAGCACCCGGCTGCCGGTGTACGGGAGCCCGATCAATTCGAGCACCGCCTGCAGGGTGCCGTCTTCGCCGCCGGTGCCGTGGATGACGTTGAATGCACGATCGAAGCCGTCACGGCGCAGCCCGTGCAGGGTCTCGCGCTGCGCGTCGACCGCATGTGCGTCGACGCCGCGCGCCAGCAGCGCGGCGTGCACGGCCTGTCCGCTCCAGAGCGAAACCTCGCGCTCCGAAGACCAGCCCCCCATCAGCACCGCGACCTTGCCGAAGGCCCGGGCATCGTTCACGCGCCGGCGGCCGCCCGCGTTCATGCGCGCTCTCCCACGATGCGGACTTCGGCGACCAGGTCCACCTCCGTGCGCTCGCGCACCGTCGTGCGTACCTGCTCGATGAGGGTCTCGACGTCGGCCGCGGTGGCGCCGTCCTCGGTCACGATGAAATTGGCGTGCAGGGTCGAGACCTGGGCACCGCCGACCCGCAGCCCCTTGAGCCCGCAGCTGTCGATCAGGCGCGCCGCAAAATCGCCCGGCGGATTGCGGAAGGTGCTGCCGGCGCTGGGCTTGCCCACCGGCTGCGTCGCCTTGCGCTGCGCCAGCCACTCGCGCGTGAGGCGCTCGTGCTCGCCGTTGCGGTCCGCGTAGGTGCGAAAACGCGCGCCCAGGAAACCGACCACGCCGGGCGGCGAGACCACGTGCCGATAGGCGTGGTGGAATTCGGCGGCGTCGAGCCAGGCGGTGCGGCCATCGGCGTAGATGACCTCGACCGCCTCGACCTGCGGCCACGTCTCGCTCCCCCAGGCGCCGGCATTCATCGCCAGCGCGCCACCCACGGTGCCGGGGATGCCGGCCATGAACCCCAGGCCCGCCCGCGCGCGCGTCTGCGCGAACTTGGCCAGGCGCGCGCAGTGCACGCCGGCCTCCGCGTAGATCTCGAGCGGCCCCGCCTCGACCAGCCCGGCCAGCGCGTTGTGCAGCGAGATCGCGGTGCCCGGCCAGCCGCCGTCGCGCACCAGCAGGTTGCTGCCCAGGCCCAGCCACAGCAGCGGCTCGTCCGCCGGCAGCTTGCGCACCATGTCGATCAGGTCCTCGCGATCGGCCGGCTCGAAGTAGCGTCGCGCCGGTCCACCGACGCGCCAGCTGGTGTGCCGCGCCAGCGATTCGTTCTCGATCAGCAGGCCGCGTGGCGTCTGCGGGCCACGCGTCACCGGGATGGGCGTACGCGCCGAGGCCGGCCGTGCGGACCGGCGGCGCGCCGCACCGGCAGCCTTGCGCGAGGTCTTGCGCGGCGTGCTCATACGACCACCCCGAACCTGTGCGCCAGCGCGGCCGGTGCGGTGCCGATGTCGCCCGCACCGATCGTGAGCAGCACATCATCGTTGCGCAGCACGCCCTCGACCGCCTCGGGCAGCTCGCCGACCGTCTTCAGGTACACGGGCTCGACCTTGCCGCGCGCGCGGATGCCGCGTGCCAGACTCTTGCTGTCGGCACCCGCGATCGGCGCCTCGCCAGCCGGGTAGATCTCCAGCAGCAGCAGGGCATCGACGCTGGACAGCACCTCGCAGAAATCGTCGAAGAGGTCGCGGGTGCGTGTGTAGCGATGCGGCTGGAAGGCCACCACCAGGCGCTTGTCCGGGTGCGCCGCACGCATCGCCTGGAAGGTTGCGGCCAGCTCGCGCGGATGATGGCCGTAGTCGTCCACCAGCCAGATGCGTGCGCCGCTCACGTCCAGCCAGCCGTGCGGCTCGCAGCGCCGGCCAATGCCCTGGAACTCGAGCAGCGCCTTGGCGATTGCCGGCAGGCTCACGCCCAGCTCGCGCGCGATCGCCACGGCGGCGAGCGCGTTCTGCACGTTGTGCAGGCCCGGCAGGTTCAGGTGCAGCGACTCGCGCGTGCCGTCGCGCCAGACCACGGTGAAGGCGTGGCCATGTCCGCTGGGCACGACGTTCTCCGCACGCACGTCGGCATCGGCGTTCAGCCCGTAGGTCAGCATCGGCCGCCCGATTGCGGGGATCAGCTCCCGCACCACCTCGTCGTCGGTGCACATCACGGCCAGGCCGTAGAACGGCAGGCGCTGCAGGAAGTCGACAAAGGCGCGCTTGAGGTTCTCGAAATCGCCGCCGTAGGTTTCCAGGTGATCGGCGTCGATGTTGGTGACGGCCGCGATCATCGGGTTCAGGTGCAGGAAGGAGGCGTCGCTCTCGTCGGCTTCCGCGACCAGGTACTGGCCGCTGCCGAGGCGCGCATTGGTGTCGGCGCTCTTCACCTTGCCGCCCACCACGAAGGTCGGGTCCAGGCCGCCCTCGGCCAGCACCGCCGCGACCAGGCTGGTCGTGGTGGTCTTGCCGTGCGTGCCGGCGATGGCGATGCCGTGGCGAAAGCGCATCAGCTCGGCGAGCATCTCGGCACGGCGCACGACCGGGATACGCTGCGCCAGCGCGTACTCCAGCTCCGGATTGCCGGCCTTGACCGCGGTGGACACGACCAGCACGTCCGCGCCCTCGGCGTTGGCCTGTGCGTGGCCGATGAACACGCGCGCGCCCAGCGTGGCCAGGCGGCGGGTCGCGGCGCTTTCCTTGAGATCGGAGCCGGATACCGCATAGCCGAGGTTGATCAGCACCTCGGCGATGCCGGCCATGCCGCTGCCACCGATGCCGAGCATGTGGATGCGCCGCACGCGACGCATGGCCGGGCTCGCGACGTGGGGGGCCATCATGCGCGCGCTCCTTTGCTTTGCTTGGCGGTCGCAGCCGCGGCCAGGCAGGCGTCGACGATCGCGGCGGTGGCATGGGTCCAGGCGGTGGTGCGCGCGGCCTGCGCCATCGCGATCAGCTGTGCCCGGTCGGACAGCAGCGCCTGCAGCTCCTGCGCCAGGCGCTCCGGCGTCAGCTCCGATTCCGCCACCAGGCGCGCCGCACCGACCCGCACCAGGTGCTCGCCGTTGCGCGTCTGGTGATCGTCCACCGCGTGGGGGTAGGGCACCAGCAGCGAGGCGCAGCCCGCCGCCGAGAGTTCGGCGATGGTCGAGGCGCCGGCACGGCAGACCACCAGGTCGGCTCCCGCGTATGCGGAGGGCATGTCGGCGATGAAGGCCTCGAGGCGCGCGTCCACGCCGGCCTCGGCGTAGGCCTGCTCGGCCACCTGCAGCGTGCGCCCGGCCTGGTGATGCACCTGCGGGCGCCGCCCCTCGGGCATCGCCGCGAGCGCCTGCGGCACGCGCTCGTTGAGCGCACGCGCACCCTGGCTGCCGCCGAGCACCAGCAGGCGCGGGCGTCCCGCGTGACCACCGATCCGCTGTGCCGGGGCGCAGAGTTCGGCGAAGCCCGCGCGCACCGGGTTGCCCACGGTCCGGCCGCGCACGAAGGTGTCCGGGAACGCCTGCAGCACCGTGCCGGCGAGGCGCGCAAGCAGCCGGTTGGTCAGGCCCGGCGCCGCGTTCTGCTCGTGGATCACCAGCGGGATACGCCGCAGCCAGGCGGCAAAGCCGCCCGGACCGGAGGCGAAGCCGCCCATGCCGAGCACCGCGTGCGGCTGCTGGCGCGCGAGGATCTTCCAGGCCTGCACCACCGCGCGCAGCAGTCGCAGCGGCGC
>CAMLNE010000356.1 GCA_946481265.1 uncultured Panacagrimonas sp.
CCGCGCAGCAGGGCCTCCGGGTGGCGCTGCAGGTAGTCGGTCAGGTCGCGCAGCGAACGCAGCGAGCGCTCCACTTCCTGCAGGGTGCGCTGCAGATCCTGCTGCAGCGGCGCATCGGCCGCCGCCAGCGAGCGGTGGGCGGCGTCGAGCGTCTCGCGCGCCTCGCGCAGGGTCTCGGTGGCGGCCGGCGCAACCTCGGTTTCCAGGCGCCGGAGCAGGGCATCGGCGCTGGCCAGCGAGGCGTTCAGGCGCTGTCCGATCTCCTCGAAGGGAATCTGGTCGACCTTGGTGACGATGTCGGCAACCCGGTTCTGGATCTGATCCAGGCTCGCGGTCTGGGTCGGAATCCGCAGCGGCCGGCTGCGCGCGTCGACCTGCACGGCCTTGGCCTTGGCCGGAAAGTCGAGCGCCACGTACAGCTGGCCCGTGATCAGGTTGCCGACCCGCAGCTGCGCGCGCAGCCCGCTCTCCACCAGGTGCGCGAACAAGGCTTCCGGCGAATCGGCACCGCCGGCATCGCTGCTGATCACGTCGCTGTAGGCGCGTCCCAGCCGCTGCGGATAGAGATCGGCCGCCACCTCGGTGAAGAAGTGCCGCTTGCGGGTGTCGTACCCCAGTTCGATGCGCCTGATGCGGCCGACCACGATGCCGTTGAAATCCACCGGGGCATCCACCGTCAGGCCGCGCGTGCCCTCCAGGAAATCCATGCGCACCGGCATCACCACCGCGTCGCGCGGCGCCAGCGCGGAATTCTGGTTGGCGTAGAGCACGAAGATGCTGTCCTCCGGGGCCGGCTCGTTCTCTTCGGCGCCCGGCAGCGCCTGGAAGGCGACACCACCGGCCAGCAGCGTGACCACCGACTGCGTATCCAGCTTCAGGCCGCTGGCATCCAGCGACAGGTCGATGCCGCTGGCGTTCCAGAACTGCGAACGGGTGGTGACGAAGCGGTCGTAGGGCGCCTCGACGAAGGCGATCACGGTCACGCCGCTGGCATCCGCGTCGAGCTCGAAGCCGATCACCTTGCCCACCGGCACGCGACGGTAATACACCGGCGAGCCGACATTGATCGATCCCAGGTCCGCCGTGCGCAGGCGGAAGCGCCGACCCTTCTGGTCATTGGTCATGGTCGGCGGATCCTCCAGGCCGACGAACTGGCGCCGCGACTCCTTCGACTTGCCCAGGTTCACCCCGATGTAGGTACCGGACACCAGGGTCTTGAAGCCGGAGATCCCGCCGAGGTCGGCGCGCACGCGCACCACCCAGAACTGCGTGTCGTCCACCGCGATATCCGCCGCCTCGCGTGTCAGCTCCACCGTGGCCACCACGTGGCTGTGGTCGTCCGACATCTCGACGCCGCTCAGCTTGCCCACCACCACGTCCTTGTAGCGCACCTCGGTGCGGCCGGGATCGAGGCCTTCGGCGGTCTGGAAGCTGATCGTGATGGTGGGGCCGATCGAGAGGTAGGAACGCACGATCAGCAGCAGGCCGGCCAGCGCGGCAACGGCGGGCACCAGCCAGATCACCGACGGCCGGATGCGTCCGCGGCGCCGGATCACCGGCTTGGGAAGTGGATCTGCATCCGGCGGCGCCTGGTCAGTCATCGGCCTGTGCGCGCTCCGCCGCGTCCCAGATCAGGCGTGCATCGAAGGCGTGCGCGGCGAACATGGTCGCCACCACCACCGCGCCGAAGGCGGCGGCACCGGGTCCGGGCTCGATGCGCGCCAGGGTGGAGAACTGCACCAGTGCGACCATCAGCACCACCACGAAGATGTCGAGCATCGACCATTGCCCCACCCACTCGACCAGCCGGAACAGGCGCGTGCGCCGGCGCCGCCCGCCCAGCGAGCCGAACTGCACGCTCAGCAGCAGCACGGCGAGGACCACGATCTTGGCGACCGGCACCACCACGCTGGCGATGAAGACGATCAGCGCCAGGTCCCAGGAGCCGCCTGCCCACAGCGCGACCACGCCGCTGATGATGGTGTCCTCGCGCTCCTCGAGCAGGGTGCGCGTATGCATGATCGGCAGCACGTTGGCCGGGATGTAGAGCAGGATCGCCGTCAGCAGGAATGCCCAGGTGCGCATCACGCTGTCCGGCTTGCGCAGGTGCAGGGGCTGGCCGCAGCGCGGGCATTCGACGTCGACACCCGGCGGCGCGGCGCGGCAGACCAGGCCGCAGACGGCGCAGCCGATCACGCCGAGCGCACGCGCGGTGATCACGCTGGGAGCCGGTGCGCTCATCCGGGCATGCGCTCCGCGTGCTCCCACAGCGTGTCGGGATCGAAGCCGGCGAGCACCGCCAGCAGCACGGTGAGGACGGCGAAGCCGGCGAGCCCCGCGCCGGGGATGACGGTCGTCTCGCCGCCGAGCTTCACCAGCGACACCACCACGCCGAGCATGAACACCTCGATCATGCTCCAGGGCCGGATCGCGGCAAGCGTGTGCATCGCGGCGCGCAGGCCCGGTGGGCGACGGCCCCACTGCAGGTAGCCCAGCACCAGCAGTTCCAGCACGATCCGCAACAGCGGAAGGATGAAGGCGCACAGCGCGGCCAGCGCCGCCACCGGGGCGGCGCCGCTCTGCCAGGTGGTGGCCAGCGCGCCGAACAGCGAGGTCTGGGTGGATTCACCGCGCAGCTCGATCTCGACAATGGGATTGAGGTTGGCCACCAGGTAGGCGATCGCACTGGCCAGGGTCAGGGCCAGCCAGCCATCGAGGTGCGTGCGCCGCGCCGCGTACAGCAGGTTGCCGCAGCGCATGCAGTGCGCCAGTTCGCGCAGGTCCAGGCGCACGCGCCGGTGCACGGCATCGCAATGTGTGCAGACGACGATCGGAGGGCGGTTCACGGGCCCTAGCCTTCAGTGTTGCGCGCGCGCGGTCAATGCCCGGGCGCGTCCGGGCGGGATCGGACGAGCGACCAGGCAGCCCGCAAAAAGGATGGCGCGCCGCCGGCCGGGCCGCGCATCCTGTGCCCTCCCGCGGATCCGCCGGCGCCATCTTCGTGCAAGCCACGCAGGCGGGCGTCGAGGGACACTGTTCCGCTCAAACCCTCAGGAGTTGCCCAGCATGAAACTCGATTCCTCCGTCTCGGCCGTCGTCACCGGCGGCGCCTCCGGCCTCGGCGAGGCCATCGTGCGGCGCCTGGCGGCGCGCGGCGTCAAGGTGGCGATCTTCGACCTCAATGAAGCGCGCGGCACCGCGCTGGCCACCGAGCTGGGCGGCGTGTTCTGCAAGGTCAATGTCGCCGACGAGGCCAGCGTCGACGCCGGGTTCGAGAAGAGCCGCGCGGCGATCGGCCAGGAGCGCGTGCTGGTCAACTGCGCCGGCACCGGCAATGCCATCAAGACCGCCGGGCGCGACAAGACCAGCGGCGCGGTCAAGCACTTCCCGCTGGAGAACTTCGACAAGATCATCCAGATCAACCTGGTCGGCACCTTCCGCTGCGTGGCCAAGTCGGCCGCCGGCATGCTCGGCCTGGCGCCGCTGCAGGACGGCGAGCGCGGCGCCATCGTCAACACCGCCTCGGTCGCCGCGCAGGACGGCCAGATGGGCCAGGCTGCCTACTCCGCCTCCAAGGCCGGCGTGGTGGGCATGACCCTGCCGATCGCGCGTGACCTGATGAGCGAGGGCATCCGCATCAACACCATCATGCCGGGCATCTTCGACACCCCGCTGATGAACGCCGCCCCCGACAACGTGAAGGCCGCGCTCGCCGCCTCGGTGCCGTTTCCCAAGCGTCTGGGCAACCCGACCGAGTTCGCCGAACTGGCCGAGCTGATGATCACCAATGGCTACTTCAACGGCGAGGCGGTGCGCCTGGACGGCGCGATCCGCATGGCGCCGCGCTGAGGCAGGCGTCAGCGCAGGGTGCGCGCCGTGTCCTGCGCAGGACACGGCGCGCA
>CAMLNE010000357.1 GCA_946481265.1 uncultured Panacagrimonas sp.
GCCTGAACACGGAGTACCCCGGCGACACCGGCATCGCGGGAACCAACAACAATCCTGCGCGTTGCGGCGACCGCCCCGGAAACTTCTTCGGTGGCTGCGGCGAAGCCGGTTTCGACCTGTTGCAGCTGGTGGTGGCCCCGACGTTGTCGTACCGCGTCTCGCCCGGCCACAGCTTCGGCATCTCGCCGCTGCTGGCCTACCAGCAGATTCGCGTCTATGGCCTGCAGGCCTTCGAGGCGCTCTCGCAATACCCGGGCAAGGTCAGCAACCAGGGCTACGACAAGGCCTTTGGCGCCGGCGTGCGCATCGGCTGGTTCGGCCAGGTGCGGCCCTGGCTGAATCTGGGTGCAAGCTACGCCAGCCGCATCTACATGCAGGACTTCGACGAGTATCGCGGTCTGGTCGCGGGGGGCAATTTCGACATTCCCGCCAACTTCAGCGTCGGCTTTGCGCTCAAGGATGAGCACGTGACGCTGGCCTTCGACCTGCACCGGATCTTCTTCGCCGGCGTGCCGATGCTCGCCAACGGCGTGCAGGACTCGCTGACGGACCCGGTGAACAAGCCGCTCGGCCACCGGCACGGCAGCGGCTTCAACTGGCGCCACCAGACCAACTACCGCGTGGCGCTGACCTGGCATGCGACGCCTCGGCTCGACCTGCGGGCCGGCTTTGCCTACGGACGCCTGGGGCAGGCGAACGGCTCGGCGGACAGCGCGAGCTTCGCGATGCTGGCGCCCAATCCCAGGCTGAACCTCACCGCGGGCTTCTCGTACCAGCTCACCTCGAACACCGAGCTGAATTTCGCCTACGGACGCTATGCGCGCAGCGCCTACAGCGGCGAATCGGCGCTGTTTCCCGGCGCGCAGGAGCGCATCGATCCGCGGGTGGACACGTTCCACCTGGCCTGGGCGCGGCGCTGGTGAATGGCCGGGCCTGACCGCCATGCCCGCGAGTGCGGGCATGGCGATCTCGCGGGTGGGCAGGAACGGGAGGATTGCACGCCCGATGCAGCGGGCTGCACTGCGCGCAATGCAGGCGCCGGGCTTCGGTAACAAGATCGACGGCAACAGGAGAACGTCATGTCCACCCGCCATCCACGACCTGCGGCCGCGCTGGAGCCCATCGAACGGGCAAGCCGCGACGAACTCGAATCGCTGCAGCTCGCGCGTCTCAGGTGGTCGCTCGACCACGCCTATCGCAACGTGCCGCACTACCGCGCCGCGTTCGATGCCGTTGGCGCCCATCCGGGCGATGTGAAGTCGCTCGCCGACCTGTCGCGGTTCCCGTTCACCACCAAGCAGGATCTGCGCGACAACTACCCGTTCGGGATGTTCGCCGTGCCGCGCGAGCAGGTCGTGCGCGTGCATGCCTCGAGCGGAACCACCGGCAAGCCGACGGTGGTGGGCTACACGCAGAACGACATCGATACCTGGGCCACGGTGGTCGCGCGCAGCATCCGCGCGGCCGGTGGCCGGCCGGGCGACATCGTCCACATCGCCTACGGCTACGGCCTGTTCACCGGTGGCCTGGGTGCGCACTACGGTGCGGAAAAGCTGGGCTGCACGGTGATCCCGATGTCCGGCGGCCAGACCGAGAAGCAGGTCCAGCTGATCCAGGACTTCCGGCCGGACATCCTCATGGTCACGCCCTCGTACATGCTCAACATCATCGAGGAGTTCCAGCGCCAGGGCCTGGACCCGGCACGCTGCAGCCTGCGCACCGGCATCTTCGGCGCCGAGCCGTGGACCAATGCGATGCGCCATGAGATCGAGGCGCGCGCGGATATCGATGCGGTGGACATCTACGGGCTGTCCGAGGTCATGGGCCCGGGCGTGGCCAGCGAATGTGTCGAGAGCAAGGACGGCCCGGTGATCTGGGAGGATCATTTCTATCCCGAGATCATCGACCCGGTCACCGGCGAGGTGCTGCCGGACGGCGAGCAGGGCGAGCTGGTGTTCACCTCGCTGAGCAAGGAGGCCATGCCGGTGATCCGCTATCGCACGCGCGACCTCACCCGGCTGCTGCCGCCGACCGAGCGCTCGATGCGCCGCATCGACAAGATCACCGGCCGCTCGGACGACATGCTGATCATCCGCGGCGTCAACGTGTTCCCGACGCAGATCGAGGAACTGCTGCTGCGGATGCCCGAACTCGCGCCGCATTACCTGATCGAGGTCAGCAGGGACGGCAATCTCGATCACATGGCGGTGTCGGTGGAACTGCATCCGCAGGCCGCCAGCTGCGGCGCCGACCGTGAGGCCGAACTGTCCAGCGGCCTGCAGCACCTGGTGAAGACCTATGTCGGCATCAGCGTGAAGGTCCTGCTCAACCGGCCGCAGACCCTGGAGCGGTCGGCGGGCAAGGCACGGCACGTGATCGACCGGCGGCCGCGTTGAAGGCCGCAGTGCGCCCGCAACATCCGCTGTTCCCTTCGCCGAGCCTGGAATCATGAAACAAGCATTGATCTGCGGCGCCGTCCGCACGCCCTTCGGCCGTTACGGCGGAGCCCTGTCCGGCGTACGCACGGACGACCTGGCGGCCCTTCCGATCGCCGAGCTGATCCGGCGCAACCCGGGCGTGGACTGGGCGGCCGTCGACGATGTCATCTACGGCTGCGCCAACCAGGCGGGGGAGGACAACCGCAACGTGGCGCGCATGGCCGCGCTGCTCGCCGGCCTGCCGCAGGAAGTGCCGGGCGTGACGCTCAACCGCCTGTGCGGATCGAGCCTGGACGCGGTGGGCATGGCCGCCCGCACGATCAAGGCGGGCGAAGCCGAACTGGTGCTGGCCGGCGGCGTCGAGAGCATGACGCGTGCGCCGTTCGTGATGGGCAAGGCGGATGCGCCGTTCTCGCGCGACGCGCGGATCGAGGACACCACCATCGGCTGGCGCTTCGTCAATCCGGTGCTCAAGCACCGATACGGCATCGACTCGATGCCCGAGACCGCGGAGAACGTGGCCGCGCAGTTCGGCATCGGCCGCGCCGACCAGGACCTGTTCGCGCTGCGCAGCCAGCAGCGCTGGGCGAAGTCCGAAGCGGCCGGCTATTTCGAGCGCGAGATCGTGCCGGTGAGCCTGGCGCAGAAGAAGGGCGATCCCAGGCTGTTCCGCGTCGACGAGCATCCGCGCCCGCAGACCACGCTCGAAGCGCTGGCCCGGCTCAGGGGCATCGTGCGGGAAGACGGGACCGTCACCGCCGGCAACGCCTCGGGCGTCAACGATGGCGCGGCTGCCGTGCTGCTCGCCTCGGAGACCGCGGCGACGCGCTACCACCTCAAGCCACGCGCCCGCGTGCTGGCCACGGCGACGGTCGGCCTGGAGCCGCGCATCATGGGCTTCGGCCCGGCGCCCGCCACGCGCCGCGCGCTGGCCATGGCGGGCCTCGAGCTCAGCCAGATGGACGTGATCGAACTCAACGAGGCGTTCGCGGCGCAGGGCCTGGCGGTGATGCGCGACCTGGGCCTGCCCGACGACGCAGAGCACGTGAATCCCAATGGCGGCGCCATCGCGATCGGCCACCCGCTGGGCGCCTCGGGCGCCCGCCTGGTCATCACCGCGATCAACCAGCTCGAACGCACGCAGGGCCGCTACGCGCTCTGCACGATGTGCATCGGCGTCGGGCAGGGCATCGCGATGGTGATCGAGCGGATCTGATGCGGGGGCTTGCGGAAGCAGCCCCGCAGAGCGGGAGCTGCCGGAAGTAAGACAGGCGGCATACGCCCGGGCGGGTTGCCGGCCGGCGCCGCCGGCTTTGGGCACCTTGCGCAATCCCTCGCCGAACACATCACGGTGCCTGCCGGAAGAGATGGGGCGCTCGCCGCATTCCTCTTCCAATCCTGTGTTGA
>CAMLNE010000358.1 GCA_946481265.1 uncultured Panacagrimonas sp.
CCATGAACGCACGGCGGCTGTAGTTGAAGTCGTACTTCCTGATACGCATGTCGTCCTTCCTCCTGCTGATGCAACCCGTTTGATCAGGGGGCTGCTTCCCGTCCTGGGCCCGTGCGTATCGCCATTTCATCGCACGGGTTACCGGCAAAAACTGGAAAGCGTGGGCGGATGAGCGCCACCTTTCTGGCTTGATGAAGCAAGGTAATCGCCGTCCGTTTTCAAAGAGCCACCCATGCGGGTCGGTTTTGAGGGGTGCGGTGGCGTCCTGTAGCGGCGCAGATTGGCCGCGCGACAGCCTTCGGCAAGGCGGCGGACGCGAAATGCGGCCCCGCATTCGCGGCCATCACGAATGAAACATCGAATCCGGTCCGGCGCCGGTCGGAAACCCACCCAATCGGGTGGGTTTCGGGCAGCGGCGCCTGGCCGCTGCCTCTACAGCTCGATCTGCTGGCTGGCCCGGGCCGCGTCCATGCGCGTCCTGACGCCGAGCTTGGTGTAGATGTTCTTCAGGTGGAACTTGAGGCCGTCGCGGGACAGGTGCATGGCGTCCGCCATTTCCTGCGTCGAGGCCATGTTCGCCAGCAGCCTGAGCAGGGTGCGCTCGCGACGGGTGAACGGCTCGGTGATGCGGAACGAAGCGGTCCCCTTCGCCTCCGTCCAGGCTCGCCCGCCACCGGTGTCGATGTCCATGGTGCCGTCGGGCCACAGGCGCTGGGTCAGCCGGTCGATGAAGGCGCTCTGCCGGGACAGCGCGGGATGCTCGGCCGGGGTCCCGCCACCGGCCAGCTCCTCGCGCAGCATGGCTTCGAACGGCGCGCTCTCTTCCAGGAAGGCGCGCAGGTAGCCGCCCGCCGCGCCCAGGCGCAGCGCTTCGTCGAGGTACTGCTGCGCGCGTGACGAGGTGCCGCGACGCTGATGCGCGATGGCCGCCAGCTGCAGCAGCTTGATCTGCCGATGCACGCGACCCTTGCGCCGCGCCGATCCCAGCGCCGTCGCGATCGCCCGCAGGGCCTCGTCGGGATCCAGGCAATAGGCGTGCAGGCGAAGACGACCGAGCGTGCTGCCGTGCACGTCCTCCGAGGATCGCACCCAGCTTCCGCTCTGCGCGTCGTCGTCGGCCCGTTCGGCCCGTTCCGCGATGGCCCTGGCCCGCTCCATCTCGCCGCGGACGAGTTCACGCCGGACGCGCTCCCAGTTCAGGATGCCGCCCAGTCGCGGCCAGCGGTTGGCGTAGCTGATCGACTCGACCTCGTCGAGGATCTCGAGCGCCTTCTCATGCTGTCCGCGCGCGTCGTGGATGCGCGCCATGGCGATGAAAGCGGTGACCAGGTAGTCGTGCAGCGCGGTGTGGGCGATCAGGTCGTGGAAACGCAGGAACTGCGTCTCGGCCTCCTCGAGCTCGTCGGCCTCGTACAGCGCGACGATGTAGGTGGCGGCCACGGTGGCCTGCGACACCGACTCGTCCACGACCATGCGCCGGTCCGACATGCTGCTGCGCAGCAGGGTCAGCGCCTCGTGCAGCTGCCCTTGCGCGATCAGCGCCAGGGCCGTGTTGCTGATGCAGTAGGCCCAGGGGAAGCTCGCGCCGGTCGCTCCGCACAGCTCGCGCGTGCGGCTGAATAGACGATGTGCCTCCGGAAAATCACCGGCCGACATCGCGACGTAGCCACGCACGTTGCAGACGGCGCCGAGTTCGAAGGCGCGGAACGATCCGGGCTCGGCCTCGGCAATATCCACGCGGCCGATGATGTCCTCGGCCTGCCGGAGATCGTCTTCCAGGGCCAGGGCCATCGCCAGCACCACGCGTGGATCGGCGTTCGAGTCGCCGGTGTCCATTCCGCGCGAGCGCAGCGTCTCCAGCAGGGGGGCCAGACGCGAGTGACGACGCAGGAAGGTCAGGGCCCAGGCGATCTTCACCTGCAGTCCCGGGCGACATTCGATTTCGGCCGGTGAAATCCGCGCCGACCACTGCTCCACCGTCATCAGCCGGGCGGAGGGAATCAGGTGGTCGGCCCATTGATCGAGCGTGGCCGCCGCCGCCGCATGGTCGCCGGCCGCCACGTAGTGTTCGAGCGCGTCCTCGACCAGGTTCTGCTCCAGGAACCAATCCGCCGCGCGTCGGCGCAGCGCCGCGACCCGCGCCGCGCCCTGCGACCGCAGCTGGCCGACCAGGAAAGCGGCGAACAGGGGGTGGTAGGTGAACCAGCGCGGATCGCTTTCCATCCGGCGCAGGAACAGCCCGGCCGTCGCCAGCCGCGCGAGCTGGTCGGCAGAGTCCTCGCGGCCCAGCACGGCGTCGCAGAGTTCTGCGCTGAAGCGGTTCATCGCCGAGCTCAGCAGCAGGAACTCGCGCGCGTCCGGGGTCTGCTGCTGCAGCACGTTCTCGGCCAGGTAGGCCGCGAGCTCCTCGCGCTGGTACTCGCCGAAGCGCTGCAGGTCCCGGCGCAGCAGCGGCTGACGCAGCGCGAGGCGGAACAGCTGCAGCGAGGCGGGCCAGCCATCGGTCTGGCGATGGATCAGCTCCAGTTCCTGTTCGTCCAGCTCGAGGCTCGCCACCGAGGCGAAGTAGCGGGCGGTCTCGTCGCGCGTGAAGCACAGGTCAGCGGCCCGGATCACCATCGCCTCGCCGGTGACGGTCAGCCGGGACAGCCCGATCTCCGGCAGCGTGCGCGAGGCGATGAAGAACCGAAGGTTGTCCGGCATGCGATCCAGCGCCTGGGCGAGAAACGCGAGGGTCTGCGGGGCGGTGATCAGGTGGACATCGTCCAGGAAGATGCTCGCCGGCCGGCCGATCGACAGCAGTTGCGCGCGCAGCCAGTCCGAGCGCAATTCGCCATCCTTGACGGCGAGGCCGGCCCGGCGTTGCGGGTCGGCGCCCTGGGCATGCATCGAGGCGATCATCACCTCGAGGTGCTCGTGGAAGCGGCGGATGTCGTTGTCGCTGTCGCTCACCTCAAGCCAGCCGGTGACATCGCCGCACTGTTCGCACTCGAGGCGAAGCTGCTCGAGCAGCGTGCTCTTGCCGTGGCCGGCCGGTGCCTGCACCACCACCGTGCGGATGCCGGGCTGATGCAGCGCACGCGCGATCAGGGCGTGGCGCCGCATCCCGCGCCGCTCGATGCGACTCTCGCCGCCGTCGCTGCGTCCGGGGGCGAATGACGGCATCGCCCGGAGTTCGCGCTCCGTCCGGGGCTGCCGGGCGGGTGCCGGTGATTCGACGGTGCCCAGCTGTGACCGCGGATTGGCAATGACGCTCGCCGGCCGCGGCTGGGCGACCGCCGCCGCACGCGTGCGGCGCACACGGGGGGTGGGCTTGTCGACGGGCTGCGGGTCACGCGAGCCCGTATCGCGGGGCGTTCGGGATCGCATCAGTTTCGGGCGCGCCGCGGCGCCCCCTCGGAACGGGGCGCGCCGGCGGCCTTGCGCGGGCGCGGGGCAGGGCCGATCGAAGGCTTCGTGGGCTGCCGCCTTTCCAGGCCGACGAGCCGCTTCTGCAAGGGCGCCCGCGCGGTGTCGCCGACCTGCGGCAGCAGCAGCAGCACCATTCCGTACAGGACCTGGTTGCGGAATCCGTCGTCGTCGAGGTCCTCCTGGATCCACACCTGCAGCGCGCCGGTGAAATTGACGATCAGCAGACGCCTGAGCGGGACCATCCTGACGCCGGGCAGCATGCAGCCGCCGGCGATGCAGGCATCGATCCCCGGGTCCCACAACTGCATCACGCGATTGATCAGCATCGGGCGATAACGCGGTTCATACGCGCCGAACAGGAAGCGCAGCAGCGGCCGGTACAGGACCTGATCGCGGGCGTAGAAGTCGGCGGAGGTCTCCGCCACCGTCAG
>CAMLNE010000359.1 GCA_946481265.1 uncultured Panacagrimonas sp.
CACACACGACACCCCGTGCGTGGCCATCGGCTGCACCACGACCTCGGGGCCGAAGTCCGAGGGCAGCGGATCGCCCGAATCGCGCGAGATCTGCACCGCCGGCTGTTCACCGAACAGGTTGGGCGCCGCGTACAGGGCGCTGAACAGCAGGACGAACAGGAGGGTGACGTACTTCCAGGTAGCGTATGGGCGCATCGTTCGGGTCTTGATGAACGTTGCAGGAACGAGTCCGTTCGCGGCGGGGATTGCCCCGCCGCGAACGGACTCGCTCCTACAACAGCGGCAGCGGGATCACAGCACCTTGAGCGTGCCCTTGGGCAGCACCGACGTGATGGCCGACTTCTGGATCTTGATGGAGACGCCTTCGGCGACCTCCAGCGACACGTAGCTCTCGCCGATGTTGGTCACCTTGCCGGCGATGCCGCCGTTGGTGACCGCCTCGTCGCCCTTGGCCAGGGCACCGAGCATCTGCCGGTGCTCCTTGGTCCGCTTCATCTGCGGGCGGATCAGCATGAAGTAGAAGATCACGGCCAGGATGAGCAGGGGCGCGAACTGGAAGATCGGATTCGGCGCGGCCGGCGCCGCCTGGGCGTAGGCGGGACTGAGGACAAGATCGAGAAGGCTCATGGGCGTCGACGCGAGGCGGTGAAAAAATGGCCGCGGATTATGCCACGGGGTTCCACGGCCCCGTGACCTGCGATCATGGGCGGATGAGCGAAATCCTCCGCCTGTTCGTAACCTGCCCGCGTGGGCTCGAGCCCCTGCTGGTGCCCGAGCTGCTTGGACTCGGGGCCGTCGAGGCGAAGGAGCGCAGCGGCGGGGTGGCCTGCGCAGGCCCCCGCGAACTCGCCTACCGCGCCGGCCGGTGGGGGCGCCAGGCCCGCCCCCTCCTGCTGCCCCCGACGACCAACCCCTTGAGTAGCGCCGACGACCTCTACGCCGGCGCACGCACGGTCGACTGGCCGGAGCTGTTCGGCCCGGATTCCACGTTCTCGATCGCAGTGGCGGGCCATTCCCCGGCGGTGACGCACACCCATTACGCCGGCCTCAAGGTGAAGGACGCCATTGCCGACGGGTTTCGCGACAAGCTGGGCCGCCGGCCGGACGTGAACACCGACGAGCCGGACATCCGCATCCATGTCCACCTGGATCGCCAGGACGCGACCCTGAGCCTGGACCTGTCGGGGCAGAGCCTGCACCGGCGCGGCTACCGTGGCGGCACCGGCGAGGCGCCCCTCAAGGAGAATCTCGCCTGCGCGATCCTGCTGCGCGCCGGCTGGCCGGACATCGCCGCGCGCGGTGGCGCGCTGATCGACCCCATGTGCGGGTCGGGCACCTTCCTGATCGAGGGCGCATGGATGGCCGCGGACATCGCGCCGAGCCTCGTGCGCCATCGCTTCGGCTTCGAGGCCTGGCTGGACCACGTGCCGGCGATCTGGAACGAGCTCAAGCGCGACGCGCAGTCGCGGCGCGACCTCGGCCTGAAGCGGCTTCCGCCCCTGATCGGCCGCGATCTCGATGCCCGCGTCCTGAACTTCGCGCGCAAGAACGCGCTGAACGCCGGCCTCGGGCATTCCATCGAATGGCAGGCCGGCGACCTGCTCGGGATGCGCCCCGTCGGCAGCGTGCCGGGCCTGGTCGTCACCAACCCGCCCTACGGCGAGCGCATGGCGGCGGAGGGCGAGGTCATCAAGCTCTACTCGCTGATGGGCGCCACGCTCAAGACCCACTTCCCCGGCTGGCGCGCCGCCGTGCTGACCTCGCGACCCGACCTGGGCCCGCGCATCGGGCTGCGCGCCGATGCGATGCACTCGTTCTTCAACGGCGACCTGCCGTGCAAGCTGCTGCAGTTCGGCATCGCCGAAGCCCCGGTGGTCGAGGCCGGCGTGCCCGTGCCCCCGGCCGGTGGCGGCGAATTCGCCAACCGCCTGGCCAAGAACCGCAAGCATCTGGGCAAGTGGGCGCGCCGCACGGGCACGAGCTGCTATCGCGTCTACGACGCCGACCTGCCGGACTACGCGCTCGCGGTCGACGTCTACGAGGCCGGCGAGCTGCACCTGCACGTCCAGGAATACGCCGCGCCCAAGAGCGTGGACCCGGTGAAGGCGGAGAAGCGCCTGCGCGAGGCGCTCGCCCATCTGCAGGCTGCCTACGAGGTGCCGGCCTCGCGCCTGCACTTCAAGCAGCGTGCGATCCAGCGCGGCGCCGCCCAGTACGAGAAGCAGGGCGAGCAGCTGCGCGTGCTCGAAGTCGACGAACAGGGTTGCAGGCTGCTGGTGAACCTCGACGACTACATGGACACCGGCCTGTTCCTCGACCACCGCCTCCTGCGCCTGCGGCTGCGCCGGGAAGCATCCGGCAAGCGCATGCTCAACCTGTTCTGCTACACCGGCGCGGCCAGCGTGCACGCCGCGCTCGGCGGCGCGAGCCAGACCGTGTCGGTGGACCTGTCGAATACCTACCTGCACTGGGCCGGGCGCAACCTCAGCCTCAACGGCTTCGCCTCCGAGCTGCGCGAGCGCGACCCCCGGCCCGCCGGCGGTCCCTGGCGCGGAAAGGCGCGATCCGCCGCCATGGCGGAGCCGCACCTGCTGGTGCGCGCCGACTGCATGGCCTGGCTACGCGACGGCGCCGACGACCCGGCGCAGCGCTACGACCTGATCTTCTGTGATCCGCCGACGTTCTCGAACTCCAAGAAGCTCGACGATGTGTTCGACGTCGAGCGCGATCACCCCGAGATCATCCAGCTCTGCTCGCGCCTGCTGGCGCCGGGCGGCGTGCTGTATTTCTCCACCAACAAACGCCGGTTCAAGCTCGACCCGGCGGCGGTCGAGGGCCTGCGCTGCGAGGACATCACGGCGCAGACGCTCGACGAGGACTTCAAGCGCCCACCGCCGGCACACCGCGCCTGGCGCATCACCCAGCGCTAGCCGGGTGTAGATCGCGGGCCACCCGCGCGATCTGGTGCCCCCCGGGCTTCGGACGCGCCACCGGGGCGCCCCGGTTCCGCCGCAGTGCCCGAATCTCTCCGCTACTCTCGCGGGTAGGGGCATTGCGCCGGACCTGCCACGTAACTAGCCTTCCGGACCGCATTCGCATACCGAACTGGAGCACGTCATGGCCACCTACACCGCGCCGATCCGCGAGATCGATTTCGTCCTCAACGACGTGCTCGACGTGGGCCGCCTCGCCAGCCAGATCCCCGCATTCGCCGAGGCCACGCCCGATGTGCTGCTGGGTCTGGCCGAGGAAGCAGCCAAGCTGATCGAGGGCAAGATCGCGCCGCTGAACCAGAGCGGCGACCAGATCGGCTGCAAGATCAAGGACGGCGTGGTCACCGTGCCGCCCGGTTTCGCGGACGCCTACAAGCTGTACTCGCAGGCCGGCTGGATGAGCCTGTGCACGGATCCGAAGTTCGACGGCCAGGGTCTGCCGTACACCCTGTCGAAGGTCGTCGAGGAAATGCTGTGCTCGGCCAACGTGGCCTTCGCGCTCTATCCGGGCCTGACCACCGGCTGCTTCGAGGCGATCTACGCCAACGGCTCCGAGGAGATCCAGAAGACCTACCTGCCCAAGCTCTCCACCGGCGAGTGGAGCGGCACGATGTGCATCACCGAGGCGCACGCCGGCTCCGACGTGGGCGCCGGCAAGACCAGGGCCACGCCCAACGGCGACGGCAGCTACAGCATCGAAGGACAGAAGATCTTCATCACGTCCGGCGAGCACACGATGGCGGACAACATCATCCACTTCGTGCTCGCGCGCCTGCCGGATTCGCCGCCGGGCGTGAAGGGCCTGAGCACCTTCGTCGTGCCCAAGTTCCTCGTC
>CAMLNE010000360.1 GCA_946481265.1 uncultured Panacagrimonas sp.
GCCGAAGCGGGTCCCAGTGTCACCGTGGTGTCGTTCTGATAGGCCTCGCTATTGGTCCCCGACCCGGTCAGCGTGATGCCCTGGTCCACCGACTCGTTCAGGCTTGGATCGATATCCGCCGCCGCGGCATCGAGATCGGAGACCGGGAACAGGATGGCTCCGCCCTCGGATCCGGACATGCGGCCGAGCCCGACATTGATGTTGGCGCCAAGCCCGTCGAGCACCTGGTTCAAGGCCTCCTTCATGCGGTCCAGGCGCGAGGTGGAGCCTCTGTCCCGTTCCGTCATCGAGCCCGATGTATCCATCAGGAATAGGAGGTTCGGACGCACCACCTCATTGTTCTGGACGACCTCCGCGGGGAAGAAGATCTCGGTGTCGTCCGCGACGACGCGACCGGTGCAGGCACCGAGGAACAGGCCGAGGGCGAGGCCGACGGCGCGAGTGCCCAGCGAGGTCGGCGGATTGAACGTGGCCATGGGAGCTGCCTCGGGAGACGTCAAGGTTTGGGACCGATGCGCACGACACCCTGCTGGTGATCGGAGCGGGCACTGGTATTGGGGATGTCGCTGCGGGAGCGGATGCTGAATCGGTAGGCGGCAACCGACCCGCTGAGGCTGTAGTTCTCCAGCGGTGGGCCATCGCCGTTGGGGTTGTCGGACGTCATCACGGCGGTCGTATTCACCGTCCTTCCATCCGTGCTCAGGTCGGGGCTGCGCTGGGGCGGTCCGGCGCTTGCGGCGGGATCGGCCTGCTCGGCGTTGAGTGCCTGGACCAGGATGTTGGGCGCTGAGGCGGGTGCGGGAATGTCACCGAGGATCTCACCCATGACGGTGCGGATGCCACCTTCGGATCCCTGGAAGGTGATCGTCTTGAACTGGTAGCTGGCGGCTTGCAGCGTCTGCGAAGTGGTGACCCGCATCGCCGCCAGCCCGACCAGTGTCACGATGAACAGAAAGATCAGACCCACCGCGAGCGCGACGCCGCGCTGGGAGACAGGAGCCGGAGTCGGCGGCGCTTTCATAGGGTCGACCGGTTGCGGATCTGGATCGTGGTCGTGAACACCCGCCGTGCGAACAGTCGTTCGTCGAGCGGCGTGGCCGGGTTGTCGATCGGCTGGACCGGTGGTGCGTCGAGCACGGCGTACTGCGAGGTGTCCGGCTGTGGCAGCGAGGGCTCGCCCGAGTTCAGCAGCAGGCCGACGCGCACTGCCACCACGTTGTCCCATACGCTGACCTGGTCGGCGCGCCGGTAGACGTTCGCGTAGGAGTCGCCGTCCATGTCCTCGCCGTAGAGCAGCTGGAACGATTCGACGCCCGGGATGATCGCCTGGGCGACCGCATTGCCATTGCCGAGGCATTGCAGGTTGCCGGCGGCATCCACCGAGTACAGGTTGCTCACCGCGCGCGAACCGTCGGCATTGAGCGCCGCCGCAGAATCCTGCCCGAGGCAGTCCTCGTCGCTTGCCCCGAACGTGTTGTTCGCGGTGACCGTCGCGATGAGCGCGCCCGGGACACCATCGGTCACCACCGTGCTGCCGAACGAGTTGTACGTGATCTCGAGCTGGTCATTCGCGTTGCCGCCGCCTTCGAGGGTCGTCGCGGTATTGAAGCTGGCGACGACGGGCAGGGTGCCGCCGGGCCCCAGAACGCGTGGAAAGCCTGCCATCCGGATGTCGCGCTGCAGGAAGTACATCGCGAACCTTCCGTTCTCCTGCATGCTGCCGAAGCCGGTCTGGGTGCGGTAGGACTGGCGGCCGGACAGGTAGATCTGGCCGACCACGAGAACCACGACGAGCCCCAGCGCCAGTGCGATCAGGATCTCCACCAGGGTGAGGCCGCGCTGTCCGCGCACCGATGACGCCGGTCCGGATGCCCTCATGGCTGCACCGTGATGACGAGGTCATTGACCGTCGTCGCCTCGCTCCGGTTGTCTCCGTCCTTGACCTGCTCGACCCAGGTCATCGCGATCTGGTGACGTGACCCGATCGGGCAGGCGCCCGCGCCCGCCCCCACGCAGGTGACTTCCATGCGGCCGCTCTGCAGCAGGTCACGCACGCCGCCGAAGCGCCCGCTGGGCGCCAGCGGCGCGCTGTAGCCGCAAGCCACCACCCACTGGTCGTATCGTGCGAGTTCCGCCGGCGTGCAGACGCCGGGAACCGCCGCATCGCTCTGCGTCCCGCACAGAGGCGCAGGCCCCGGGCTGCAGTCAACGGCGTCGGTGTCGAACCCGGCGTAATCCCCGGCGTCGGCAGCGACCTTGTTGGCGTAGATGCGCTCCGCATAGTCGTTGGCCAGCATGACCGCCTGCGAGCGGGCGTAGGAATCGAAGTTCTGGCGGACGCCCTGGATCTGCAGGGCGGCCACCGACAGCAGGCCGATCGCCAGCACCGCGATGGCGATCAGGACCTCGATCAGGCTGAAGCCGCGCTGCGGGCCCGTCGACAGGGACGCGCCGCTCACGACGGACATCCGGGCGGTGTGATGGTCCCCGGAAGGCTGCTACGGTCGTAGACGACGGTGCGGCCGGTAGGGGTGATGTCGATGAATCGGGCATTTGCCGGCAGCTTCTTGTCGCAGGCGGTGAAGGAGCCAGCGAAGCCCATGGCCATGCCCTGATCCGTCAAGGTCACGCGATCCTTGACCGCGGGTTGGCCCTTGAGGAAGTTGTTGCCGTTCCCGAACGCCGCGCGGGTGCGCAGGATCACCTCACTGCCGCCGATGGACCCATTACGGTCGGGGTCCGTGAACACGATCCAGCCCGCTTCCCAATCGCCGCTTCCGCTGCAGGCGCTGCCGCTGCTGCTACGGCAGACGGTCACCGCGGCGCCCCGCTTCATCGCCTCCTGGCGCGCGAAGGAAATGGAGGCGACGAATTCGTTGGCGACCGTCGAGACGCGGTTGTTGCTGACCATCGCGTTGAAGCTGGGGATGGCGATCGCGGCAAGGACTCCGGCAATGGCGATCGTCACCATCATCTCGATCAGGGTGAAGCCGGAGGACTTGTTCATTTCGGGCAAGCTACGGGCTGACCAACGGTTCAGTTCCGGAATCGAAGACGAGAGGTCTTTCCCAGCCGATGAACGGGCAACAGGCGCCGCTCGTCCGCCGTCCGTCGGAACTGGCGGACCGCTTGCTGGCTCCTTGTGCGGCCAAACCTAACCTTGAAGGGCGGGCTTGCGGGCGCAGCGGCAGGATGAACGGCAGCCTCGGGCCGATCGCCTGTGTCCCGCGATCCGTCGGCGACGGTCTGGCATTCACCCTGCGCCCTTGTGTTCGCAAGATGTCGCCCTGTCACCGGCGCGGCGCGCCTGACCGCGCCGCCGTTCTCGCGCTCCTTCAGGCAGTCGGTGGCTGCACCGCCGGGCCCGTGAAACCGTCGACGCCCAGGTCGGCCAGCGCCTGCTGGTCACGGACGTCCGCGATGCCGGCCGCGATGGTCAACAGGCCGAGCGTGTGGGAAATGGTGCAGAGGCTGCGCAGGAAGGCCTGGTGGCCGGCGCCCTCGCGGAAGCTCTGCACGATCGATCCTTCGATCTTGAGATAGTCCAGGCCAAGGTCGTGTAACGCGCCCATGCGCGAGACCTGCGAGCCCGCGTGCTTGAGACCCAGCTTGCAGCCGCAGGGCTTGACCGCGTGGCAGAACGCGCGGAACGCGTCCAGGTGACGCAGGGCACCGTACTCCGGAACCTCCAGCCACAGCAGGGCGGCGAGCTTGGGCACCTCGCGCAGACGCCCGACCAGCATCCGGGTGAACGCCGGATCGCAGATGGACTCG
>CAMLNE010000361.1 GCA_946481265.1 uncultured Panacagrimonas sp.
AGGACAACATCAGGCGATCGCCGCGTCCGTGTGCCGCCCAGTGCGCACGGATCGAGCCGGCGACGGCGGCGACCCAGCCCGGGTCGAGGTGGTAGTCGTCCAGCATCCGGACTGCGCCGTCCGACGGGCCGCGCGCCACCACGTCGCCGACCGAGGCCGTGGTGGTGGTCGAGTACTGCGGATACAGCGGCAGCACCAGCATTCGCGCGATGCCTTGGGCGCGCAGCGCCTCCAGCGTCGTGGCCAGTGACGGCGCGCCGTAGCGCATGGCATGCACCACCCGCACCCCGGGCAGCAGTGGCTGCACCGCCTCGGCCAGCCGCCGGGTCAGCACGCCCAGCGGCGAGCCGTCATCCATCCAGATCTCCGCGTACTTGGCCGCCACCGGCTTGCAGCGCAGCGGCAGGATCAGCCCACGCAGCAACGGCTGCCACAGCAGCGGTGGAATCTGGACCACGCGGCGGTCGGACAGGAATTCGGCGAGGTAGCGACGCACCGCAGCGGGCGTGGGCGCATCGGGCGTGCCCAGGTTGACGAGGATGAGCGCCGTGCGGAGTTCGGCGGCGGGACTGCGGGCGACATCGGCTGGCATGCCCATAGTCTGGCAGGCCTGTGGGAGCGGCCTGTGGGAGCGGCCTTGGCCGCGAATGCTTTTGACTTTCTTCCAGGCATCGGAAAACGCATTCGCGGCTGAAGCCGCTCCCACTGAGAACGGTCGGCTTATTGCCGATTCACCCGCGCAGGACTAGATTGCGCTTGAGCTTCCCCCCGTAACGCATTGAACTTCGGAGAGTCACCATGCCCGGCCTGCCCCGCGCCCGTCGCCCCCTGTTCCGCGCCGTGGTCTGCGCCTGCCTGATGGGCGCCAGTGCGCTGGCCTGGGCCGGTCGTGACGAGGATGCGCGTGCCCAGAACGCCATCCGGGTCATGACCGACATCCAGGCGATCCCGGAATCGGCGATTCCCGACAAGCTGCTCGACGAAGCCAAGGCGATCGTGGTGGTGCCCGACACGATCAAGGCGGGGTTGGTATTCGGCGGCCGCCGCGGCCACGGCCTGATGTCGGTGAAGACGCCCGAGGGCACCTGGTCCAATCCGGTGTTCGTCAAGCTCACCGGCGGCAGCATCGGCCTGCAGGCGGGCGTGCAGTCCTCCGACGTCGTCCTGGCCTTCCGCAGCGACCGCGGGCTGGAATCCATCGTCAACGGCAAGTTCACCCTCGGCGCCGATGCCGGTGTCGCGGCCGGGCCGATGGGCCGCAACGCCGCCACCGCCACCGACGGTGAGTTCAAGGCCGAGATCTGGTCGTGGTCGCGCGCACGCGGCCTGTTCGCCGGCGTGGCGCTGGATGGCGCCGTGCTCTCGATCGACGACGCCGCCAACGAAGCGGTCTACGGACGCGATACCACGCCGCGCATGGTGTTCGAGGGGCGCACCCAAGGTCAGCCCTCGAGCGCCGTGGTCGATTTCCGCGATCTGCTCGAAGAGGCCACCGCCACCGCGCGCGCGCGCCGCGGCACCGAGGGCGTGATCGCGCAGGGGCGCGCACCGGGTTCGGCGGCCTCCGTACCGCCAGCGGCCGCCAGTCCGGCGCAGGCCCAAGGCACGGTCGAGGGCGCCGCTGAAACCAGCCCGCAGCCGTTCGAGACAGTCGACAACCCCGCGCAGGTGGAAACGCTGCCCGCCACGCCCTGAGCCCGTGACGGCGCCGGACATCGACACCGCACCGCAACAAGTCGTGCGCTATCCTGTCGTCTTTCCCACTTCCAGGTAATCCTCATGGGCGGTTTGAGCATCTGGCACTGGCTGATCGTGCTGGTGATCGTGGTGCTGGTGTTCGGCACCAAGCGCCTGAAGAACGTCGGCAAGGACGTGGGCGAGGCGGTGAAGGGGTTCAAGCAGGGCATGTCGGACGACAAGCCGTCGGGCGAACTCAGCGACCAGTCGCAGCAGCACGAAGGCGAAGGCACCGTGTCCGGCAAACCACGCCAGGACGACACCATCTCGCGTTGATACCGCCGCAGGCGGTCCGTTCCCATGTTTGACATCGGCTTCAGCGAACTGCTGATCATCGCGGTCGTGGCCCTGGTGGTGCTCGGCCCCGAGCGCCTGCCCAAGGCCGCGCGCTTCGCCGGACTGTGGGTGCGGCGCGCGCGTGCGCAGTGGTATTCGGTCAAGTCCGAGCTCGAGCGCGACTTGGCCGCCGAGGAGCTGCGCAAGAGCCTGCACGACACCGAGGAAGCGATGCGCGGCTTCGGGGATTCGGTGCGCCGCACCGGCAGCGACGTGGAGCGGGAATTCGATGCGGTGCGCGACCAGGTGACGGCCACGGGCACGCCCCAGACAGAAGCCTTGCACCCAGAAGCACCCATTCCGGCGCCGATGCCTGCCGATGCCGACGCGCCAGCGGATCCCACGGAACGCGTCTCTCGACAAGCCCAGGATGATCGCGATGACGCCCGCTGATCGCGACCGGGCCGGGGAGTCCGTGGCCGAGGACCTGGCCGAGAGCAGCCTGCTCGAACACCTGCTCGAACTGCGCGTGCGCCTGATGCGCTCGGTCATTGCGATCGTGGTGGTGCTCGTCGCGCTGATGCCGTTCGTGCGCACGCTCTACGACCGGATCGCGCTGCCGCTGGTGAGCAATCTGCCCGCGGGCCAGGTGGCGAAGATGATCGCCAGCGAGCCCACCTCCGGCTTCTTCGCACCGATCAAGCTGGCGTTCTGCGCCGCGGTGTTCGTGTGTGCGCCGTGGCTGCTGTACCAGGCCTGGGGCTTCGTGGCGCCGGGCCTGTACCGGCGCGAAAAGCGCCTGGCCATGCCGCTGTTGGTATCGGCCGTGCTGCTGTTCTACGCCGGCTGCCTGTTCGCCTATTTCGTGGTGCTGCCCTCGGTGTTCCACGCCTTGACGATGTTCACCCCCGAGGTGGTCACCATCGCCCCGGACCCGGGCAAGTACCTGGACTTCGTGCTGGTGTTGTTCCTGGCCTTCGGCGCCTGCTTCGAACTGCCGGTGGCGCTGGTGATCCTAGTCCAGCTGGGTTGGGTCACGCCGGCGCAGCTGCGCGAATGGCGCGGCTACGCGGTGGTGGGCATCTTCGTCATCGCCGCGCTGATCACCCCGCCCGATGCGATTTCCATGCTGCTGCTGGCGGTGCCGATGTGCCTGCTGTACGAGGCCGGGATCCTGGCCTCGCGCCTGCTGGCGCCGAAGACGGTCGCGGCGGACTGATCGCTGCGCGGGTCGGCCCCGAGCGGCCGACGCGCGAGGGGCCTGCGTCGGGGACGTCGCCCCGACCTACGCTTCCACGATGCTGTCGCGGCTGCTGGGTGCCGAAACATCCGAGCCGGCGATCAGCTGCTTCCATGCGAAATACATCGCTCCGGTCACCACCGGCATGAGCACGGCCATCATCAGGACCTGCACCACGAACAGCATCGCGGTTTCGCCCGCGATCAGGCGCACGATGAAGCCGACGATCTGCACCGCGATCGTGATCGCGATCGCCGCGATCACCAGCAGCACGAAAAACAGGACGATCGCGCCGAGGTTGGCCATGCAGGCGCGGAAGCTGCGCTTCATCGCCTCGATCGCGCCGGTGTCGCTGAACATCATGTCCGGGATTGCGGTGAAGGTGAAAAAACCGGCGACGATGCCCACGGCGATCACGACCAGCAGCCACAGGAACAGCCGGCCCATCGGGATGCCCGCGAACAGCGACGGATCCGGCTTCGTCTGGCCCTGGGCCTGCTCGACCGCGCTCACCA
>CAMLNE010000362.1 GCA_946481265.1 uncultured Panacagrimonas sp.
GGAGAAGCCGCCCGGGGCTTCGCCCGGACCAGGTGTCGTCACTAGGCCTGCAGGTCCTGCAGCTCGCGTTCGAAACCCTCGATGCCGGTGGCGCTGAACACGCGATCGACCTGCGCGCGCAAACGCTTGACGTCCGCCTCGCGCACGGCGCGCTTGACCTCGAGGACGTTGGCCGGGTGCATCGAGAACTCGGTCAGGCCCAGGCCCAGCAGCAGGCGCGTGTAGCGCACGTCGCCCGCCATCTCGCCGCACATTCCCACCTCGATGCCCGCAGCGTGCCCCGCCTCGATGGTCATGCGGATCAGGCGCAGGACTGCCGGATGCAGCGGGTCGTAGAGGTAGTTCACCTCGTCGTCGACGCGATCGATCGCCAGCGTGTACTGGATCAGGTCGTTGGTGCCGATCGAGAAGAAGTCCAGCTCGCGCGCAAGCAGCGGCGACGAGATCGCCGCCGCCGGCACCTCGATCATCGCGCCGACCGGGATGCGGTCCGCCACCGGACGCCCCTCGCGCGCCAGCTCGGCGCGACAGCTCGCCATCAGCGCCTTGGCCTGGCGCACCTCGGCGAGATTCGAAATCATCGGCAGCATGATCCTGACCTGTCCATGTGCAGATGCACGCAGCAGCGCGCGCATCTGCACGCGGAACAGCTCGGGCTCCTTCAGGCATAGGCGGATCGCGCGCAGGCCCAGCGCCGGGTTGTGCGGCGTGGGGCCGTGGCGCTGGCCCGAATCGACCTGCTTGTCGGCGCCCAGGTCCAGGGTGCGGATGGTGATCGGACCTTTCACCGCGGAGACGGCGCGTGCGTAGGCGTCGTACTGCTCCTCCTCGGTCGGCAGGCCCGTGCGATTCATGTACAGGAATTCGGTGCGATAGAGGCCGACGCCGGCCGCGCCGTTGGCCTCGGCTTCCTCGGCATCCTCCGGCAGCTCGATGTTGGCCTGCAGTCGTACGCTCACCCCGTCGATCGACACCGCGGGCTTGTCGCGCAGCGTCCGCAGCAGGCGACGGTCCTGGGCCTGCTGATCCTGCTTGTTGCGGTAGTGCTCGAGGGCTTTGTCATCCGGATCCGCCAGCACGTGGCCGTGCTCGCCGTCGACGATCACCCATTCGTTCTCGCGCAGCAGCTTACGCGCGTTGTGCAGACCGACCACGGCCGGAATGCCGAGACTGCGTGCGAGGATCGCGGTGTGTGACAGTGGCCCGCCGTACTCGGTGACGAAGGCCTGCACCGCCTGCTGCGAGAGCAGGATGATGTCCGCCGGGGTGATGTCGTCGGCGACGACCACCACCGGCTCCGCCAGCGGTGCATGCCCGCTCCCGGGCAGATTGCGCTCGGTGCGCGTGAGCACGCGCTGCACCCGGCTGACCACGTGCTCCACGTCGTCGCGACGCGTGCGCAGGTAGGCGTCCTCCATCTGCTCGAACACCGCCACCAGCGCATCGCGCGAACGCCCCAACGCCGCCTCGGCGTTGATCCCGAGCGTGCGGATCGACGCGATCGTGGAATCGACCAGCGAGCGGTCGTCGAGCATCAGCAGGTGCGTGTCGATGAACGCCGCGATGTCCCCCGGCGTACCCGGTGGGATCTTGCTGCGCACCTCGCGCAACTGCGCCAGCGCCTGCTGCTGGGCGTCGCAAAAGCGTGCGACCTCGTTTTCCAGTTCCTCCGGCGCAACCGCGTACTCGGCGATCTCCAGATCACCGCCATGCAGCTTCTGCACGCGGGCGATCGCGACGCCGCGCGATACGCCGATGCCGGAAAGCCAGAGACTCACGGCGCGATCCGCGCGCCGTCAGGCAACGGACACGCAGTGGGGCCTGCGACGCCACACGTGGCCGCCACGAACCCTGCGGACGGCGGTCTGTCGATGTCCGGCTTCACGCCTCTTCCCCGAAGCGGTCGGCGACCAGCCCGGCCAGCTCCTCGAGTGCGTGCTGCTCGTCCTCGCCTTCGGCGACCAGCGTGATCTGGCTGCCCTGCGCGGCGGCCAGCATCATCACGCCCATGATCGACTTGCCGCTGACCTCGCGTGCGTCCTTGCGTACACGCACGTCGCAGTTGAACGTGCTGGCAAGGGTGACCAGCTTGGCCGCCGCGCGGGCGTGCAGACCGAGACGGTTGATGATGCTGACGGTGCGTTCCATGTGGCAGTGGCCGGTAGTCCGTGGTGGATGACGGGATGGATCGGGTTGGTGACGGGAAGGAGGGATCGATGGCGGCGGACGGGGATCGATCGAAACGGATCGCGCACGATCACCGCTGGATGCCGGGGATGGGACGCTAGGGACCGTTCCTCGGGCACAGGATGATTCCGCGCCGTCCCCCTTCTACGGCGATCCTGGCAAGTTCTTCCAGGCCAGTGCGCGGGTAGTTGAACGCACGCACCAGCATGGGCAGGTTGACCCCCGCCACGACCGGCAGGCCGTGGATGGCGGCGAGCTTGTTGGCGATGTTGCTGGGGGTCGAACCGAAGGCGTCGGTGAGCAGCAGCACGCCAGCGCCCGAGTTCAGACGCTCGATCATCTTGCTGCCCTGGTTGATCAGCACCTCGTGCGACTGCACGCGGCGCACCTCGAGCACGTCGGCCGCCAGCGGCAACTGGCCGATCATGTCGCGCATGCAGTCGAGCAGGAAATGCCCGAGCTTGCCATGCGTGACCAGGAGAATGCCGACGCTCATAGGAAGCAGTTTCCAGTGTCGAGTTGCCCGCGGCCGCAGGTGAAGCGCCACGACGGTCTGCCCGCAGCGCCGGCCGGGTAGCGGCCCGCCGTTCGCGGGCGGATCCGCGGCCTCATCGAAGCTCCTTGTGCTTGACGATCACCGGCTCGAAGGTCTTCGCGAAGTGCTTCGCCAGGCGTTCCACCAGGTAGACGCTGCGGTGCTGCCCACCCGTGCAGCCCACGCCGATCGTGACATAAGCCCGATCCTGGCGACGGAATGCGCCCAGCCAGGGCTCGAGGAAGTCGCCGATGCCGCGCAGCATGCGCTGCACGTCCTCGCGCGCATCGAGCCATTTCTCGACCGCCTCGTCTCGCCCGGTGAGATCGCGCAGTGCGAGATTCCAGTGCGGGTTGGGCAGGCAGCGCACGTCGAACAGGTAATCGCAGCCGCCCGGCACGCCGTTCTTGAAGCCGAAGGACATGAACTGCAGCACCAGCTTGCCCTTCACCGCCTCCGGCATGCGCTGCAGGATCGCCTCGCGCAACTCGTGCAGGTTCATCTGCGTGGTGTCCAGCGGATCGTCGACCAGGTCCGCGATCGGCGCCAGCAGGGCGCGCTCACGCTCGATGGCCTCGGACAGCGAGCTGTTGCCGTCCGCCAGCGGGTGCGGCCGGCGCGTTTCGCTGTAGCGTCGCAGCAGCACCTCGTCCGAGGCGGTCAGGAAGATCAGGTGCACCTCGACGCCGCGCTTCTTGAGCTGCGCCAGATGCTGCGGGAAGCGACGGATCTCGCGCGCCGACTCGCGCGCG
Organism: uncultured Panacagrimonas sp.; assembly: GCA_946481265.1. Next base: position 3,475 of record CAMLNE010000362.1, read on the forward strand.
TCCACGCCGATGGCGACGCGCGCATAGCGACCGGCGTCATCGGCGCCCTTGGCCAGCATGCGCGTGGTCATCGGACCGAGCAGCGCCAGGGGGATGTTGTCGATGCAGTTGTAGCCGAGATCCTCGTACTGCTTGAGCGCCACGGTCTTGCCCGCGCCGGAGAGCCCGCTGATGACGATCAGCTTCATTTGTCTGCCGGGCCCGATTCGATCGAGTGCATCTGGCGCGCGACGAAATCCTCGGCGGCATCGTAGCCGTCGCGCTTGAGCGTCTGGTC
>CAMLNE010000363.1 GCA_946481265.1 uncultured Panacagrimonas sp.
CGCACGTGGAAGCCGAAGCCGAAGCTCTCGCCCACGAAGCCGAGCGCAAGCTCAAGGAAACGCCGACGCTGCTCAAGCTCCCCTCCGGCTTGTGTGTACCGAAAATTAGATTCTGCAATATTGGTGGTGAAGGCCGCCGAGGATAGGATGTGACGTGATGGCACCGAGGCGCTCAATCCCGAAGGGCTGGTTCCGCGCGCGATCCAGGCGGTCAAGAAGGCCTGTCCGCAGCTGAGCGTGATGGTGGATGTGGCGCTGGATCCCTACACCACGCACGGCCACGATGGCGTGCTCGACGAGTCGGGGGACGTGAGCAACGACGGCACCGTGGAGATGCTGCGCAAGCAGGCGCTGGTCAGCGCGCGCGCCGGCGCCGATATCGTCGCGCCCAGCGACATGATGGACGGCCGCGTCGGCCAGATCCGCGATGTGCTGGAGCGCGATGGTCAGAAGAACACGCTGATCCTGTCGTATGCCGCCAAGTACGCCTCGAGCTTCTACGGCCCGTTCCGCGATGCGGTGGGCTCGGCGGGCAACCTCGGCAAGGCCGACAAGCGCACCTACCAGATGGATCCGGCGAACACCGACGAGGCGCTGCGCGAGGTCGCCCAGGACCTGGCGGAGGGCGCGGACATCGTGATGGTGAAGCCGGGCATGCCCTACCTCGACGTCGTGCGACGCGTAAAGGAGCGCTTCGGCGTGCCGGTGGCCGCCTACCAGGTCAGCGGCGAGTACGCGATGCTGCGCGCGGCGATCGCCAACGGCTGGCTCGACGAGCGCGGTGCGCTGATGGAGGCGTTGCTGTGCTTCCGCCGCGCAGGCGCCGACATGATCCTCAGCTACTACTCCCGGCAGGCCGCGACCTGGTTGGCTGAATAGCCCTGCGTCCTGTCCGACCGAGCGCCTGCCGCAATGGATAGCTATGCCGTCATCGGCCAGCCGATCTCGCATTCCAAGTCGCCGCTCATCCATGCGCTGTTCGCGCGCCAGGTCTCGCAGGACCTGAGCTACGACGCCATCGAGGTCGCGCCCGACGCGCTCGCCGACGAGCTGGCGCGCCTGCATCGCGAGGGCCTGCGTGGTTCCAACGTCACGCTGCCGCACAAGCAGGCGGTGGCCAAGCTCTGCGAATCGGTTTCCGAGCGCGCCCGGCTCGCCGGGGCGGTGAACACGCTGGTACGCACGCAGACCGGCTGGGACGGCGACAACACCGACGGCGAAGGCCTGATCGCCGACCTGGCGCGCCTGGGGATCGTGCTCGGTGGGCGGCGCGTGCTCGTGCTCGGTGCCGGTGGCGCCACGCGCGGCATCCTGGGTCCCCTGCTGGCGGCGAGTCCGGCGCTGCTGGTGGTATCCAACCGCAATCCCTGGAAGCCCGAGGAACTGGCCGAGACCTTCAGGCCGCTGGGCAGCGTGGTGCCGCGTACGCACCTGGCGCTCAAGGGCGATCGCTACGACGTGATCTTCAATGCCACCTCGGCCGGTCATGCCGGCGGACTGCCGATGCTGCCGGGGCCCCTGCTCGCCGAGGATGGCGATTGCTACGACCTCAGCTACGGGGTGGCGAGCCGCCCGTTCTGCGCCTGGGCGCGCGCGCAGAACGCGGCACGCGTGTCGGACGGACTCGGGATGCTGGTCGAGCAGGCCGCCGCCAGCTTCGCCCTCTGGCGCGGCGTGCGCCCGCAGACCGCCGGGGTGCTGGAGGAATTGCGCCGGCAGATGGCGGGAAGCGGCGAATGCGAGGCGGTGGGCGCCCACCAGCCAGTGCGTCGCTCGCATGTCGAGAAGCCGCCGCAGGATTGAGCTGACCGGCGATCCGGCTCGGCCGCATCGCCGCGTGGACGGGCGATCCGCGCCCTACTTGCGTTCGGCGATCTGCTGTTCCTCGACTTCCTTGACCTGTGGCGTCAGCCACTGGCCGGCCAGGATGCCGATCTCGTAGAGGATGTAGGTCGGGACCGCCAGCAGGAACTGCGAGACCACGTCGGGCGGCGTCAGTACCGCCGCCACCACGAAGCAGCCCACCAGCACGTAGCCACGGCTCTCGCGCAGCTGCCTGGGCGTCACGAAGCCGGTGTAGATCATCAGCACGATCGCCACGGGCGTCTCGAAGGCCAGGCCAAAGGCCAGGAACATGGCCAGGACGAAGTTCAGGTACTTGTTGATGTCGGTCATCACCGCCACGCCTTCGGGCGCCACGCTGATGAGGAAGCTGAACACCGTCGGCAGCACCAGGAAGTACGCCATCGCCATGCCCGCGTAGAACAGCATCGTGCTGGAGAACAGCAGCGGGGTGACCAGCCGGCGTTCGGACTTGTACAGGCCAGGGGCGACGAACGCCCAGAGCTGGAACAGCGTCCAGGGCATCGCCACCGCCACCGCCAGGATCATCGACAGTTTCAGAGGCGCGAAGAATGGCGACGCGACCTCGGTGGCGATCATGGAGGTGCCGGGCGGCATCAGCTTCATGAGCGGCTCGGCGACGATCGCGTAGATTTCCTTGGAGAAATACGCCAGGGGCGCAAACGCCAGGCCCACGCCGTAGATCATCTTCAGAATACGGTCGCGCAGTTCGAGCAGGTGGGCCATCAGCGGCTGCTCGGGGACGCTGCTCTGCTCCTCGTTCTCGCTCACGGCTTGGGATCGTTCAGGTCACGCGTGATGCTCTCGCCGACGCCGCGCGTCTCGCGCTCCGCCTGTGCGCCGGCATCGCGCAGCTCGCGCTGCGCGTCCTGGAGCTGGCGCTTGATCTCCATCACCTCGGTCTCGCGCTCGAGCTCGCTGGAGAGATTGCGCATGTAGCCGCGCGCCTGGCCGGCCCAGCGGCCGACCGTGCGTGCGACCTTCGGCAGCCGCTCCGGGCCGAGCACGACCAGGGCCACGATGAAGCAGAGCGCGAGCTCGGCAAAGCTGATGTCGAACACGGGTGCGGGCCTGGGCCGGAGGAGGTCAGACCTTGTTCGAATCCCGCTCTTGCTCCTGGGCGGTCTTCTGCTCGGCGGCGATCTCCTCGGGCGTCTTGTTCGCCTCGGCTTCGCCGTCCTTCATGGCGCCCTTGAAGTTCTTGATCGCGCCGCCGAGATCGCCGCCAAGATTGCGCAGCTTCTTGGTGCCGAACACCAGAATCACGATGGCCAGCACAACCAGCCAGTGCCAAATGCTGAAACTACCCATGACGGGTCTCCTTTCCGGGGGCGGATCGCTCCGCGATGACTGCTATTTGACGCGGACGGCCTTCTCTTCAAGCCCGGAACGACCTGCGCGACGTTTCAATTCTACGGCCAGATCGCCCGGATGGATGCCCTCGCGGGCCATCAGGACGAACAGGTGGTAGATCACATCCACCATCTCATGGACCAGTTCGGGACGGGTTCCGTTCTTGGCCGCGATCAAAGTTTCGGCGGATTCCTCGCCGATCTTCTTGAGGATGGTGTCGAGACCCTTGGCATACAGGCTCGCCGCATAGGATTTGGCAGGGTCGGCGGTCTTGCGGTCGAGCAGGGTGGAGTAGAGCGCGTCCAGTGCGGCGCCCAGATCCTCGTCGCGGGTGTTGCTCATGATCTGCCTCTCAGATGACGAATGCGGGCAGTGACTGCTCGCGCACGCGCACGCCGCGTTCGGCCATGTAGCGCTTGGCCTCACCGACGGTGTAGGTCCCCTGGTGGAAGATGCTCGCGGCCAGCACCGCGTCGGCGTGACCTTCCTGCAGTCCCTGCACGAGGTGGTCGAGCGTGCCGACGCCG
>CAMLNE010000364.1 GCA_946481265.1 uncultured Panacagrimonas sp.
GAAACCGATCGGTCCGGCCCAGCCCTCGAACAGGTCGCCGCTGATGACCGCGCTGGCCTGGGTGAGCCAGGTCTTGGCCTTCTTGTCGCCCATCACGGCGAAGCTGCGGTAGTCCTCGGGCGTGATCGGGTACCAGAGCCGATCGTAATCGGGGGTGTGGATCGAACGACCGGTGCCCGGGTCGATGCCCAGCGACGGGCCGAGGAAGAAGTCGGCGGTACGCGCCTCGTGCACGGTCGGGAAGCGTTCGCGCAGCGAGTACTCGGCATGGCCGACCGCCACGTCCCAGTCGAAGCGGTCGTTGAAGATCGTGCCACGCAGTCCGGTCTGGAAGTCGAAGTTGACCTCTTCCGACAAGGTCAGCGAGTAGTCGACGCCGCCGATCTGGCTCGGCGAGAAATAGCGCACCATCGACAGCGATCGGCCCAGGTTCGGGTCGTAGAACGTCGAGCTGCCCCAGGCAGGCATGAACGTGTTGCTCTCGCCGGTGGAAGTCCAGTAGCCGTAGGTCGCCCAGGCCTCGACGTTGCCGAACTGCTTGGTGCCGTACAGGTAGAACGAGAAGTCCTCGCTGCCGTTGCGCAGGGTCCAGTGCTCGAACACGGCGCGGTGGCCGCACTGCACGCCGGTATCGGTCGCCGCGCCGGTGAAGTCGTCGTACTGGATCCGGGGCTGGTAGAAGAAATCGTTGTCGTGCTGCTCGCACGCATCCAGCGGCGGCGCGAGCCGCTCGCCGGTATTGACGTCGACCAGGCGGATGGCGGTGCTGGGCAGGTTGGTCGCAACCCCTTGCTGCACACCGCCATAGTTCCAGGTGCGGCGCGGCGCGTCGAATTCGGAATCCATCCACGGCCGGTCGTGCGCCCACAGCGGATCGCGATCGAAGTACTGCATGGTGTAGCTGACGCTCCAGTCCTCGCCGCTCTTGCCGCCGGACCAGGAGGCGTCCTTCACGGTACGTCCGCCCTCGGTGGTGGTGCCCCAGCGCGCGCGGAAGGTGTCGCCGTCGATGTCCTTCTTCAGGATGATGTTGACCACACCGGCGACCGCGTCGGAACCGTAGATCGCCGAGGCGCCGCCGGAGAGCACTTCGATGCGGTCGACGATCCCGGTGGGGATGTTGTTGTAGTTGGCGAAGTTGCTCTTGCCCTGGTAGGGCAGCGGGTAATCGGCCACGCGATGGCCGTTGATCAGCAGCAGGCTGCGGCCGGGGCCGAGGTTGCGCAGGTTGAGCGGGCTGGCGTTGACCGAGCTCTGGCCCCAGTCGTAGTCGTTCTGCACGTTGCCGGTGACTTCGGTAAGCGAGCCCAGCGCCTCGTACACCGTGGTGAAGCCCTCCTTGCGGATCTGCTCGCCGGTAATCACCGTCACCGGCGCCGGGCCTTCGACTTCCGAGCGCTTGATGCGCGAACCGGTGACGACCACGCTGTCGAGGGTCGTGGCCTCGTCGGCGGGGGCCTGGGTCTGGTCTGCATCGGCCTCTTCGGTCGAGGCGTCCGGCGGGGTCTGCGGGTCCTGCGCCGCGGCGATGAGCGGCGTGCTCAGCGCGAAGGCCAGGGCGGCCGCCAGAATGCTGCGGCTGGGCGTCGTGCAACGGGTCATGTCGAGTCCTCTCCCAAGGGCTATCGGTTTAAAGGTCCAGCCTGTGATGCGATTGGCGTGCCCGCATAGCCAGGGCCTGCCCTCCTTCGATGAAGACCTTAATCGCTAAAATCCCATGAAAATGTGATTCACTTCGCAAATTAGAACGATCTAAACCGCCGAATGTGATGAAATCGCTTACATCGATTGACCCGTCCGCCGACTGGCGCGACCGTGCGCGAACGGGCAGTTGGTCGGACCACGGCTCGTCTTGAGGAGACCCCGCCTTGCACCCTCGCCGCGAATTCCTGCGCCTGCTGGCGCTCTCCGCCGCCGCGCTCGGGATCGCGCCGGAACGGCTCCCGGCCGCAACCCTGCCCGCAGGGGCAAAAAACGCAGGCGCGGGCGGGACTGGTGCGCCCCTGGTCCTGTCCACCTGGGACTTCGGCGAAGCGGCCAATGCCGCTGCCTGGCAGATCCTGGAACGGCGCGGCAGCGCGCTCGACGCGGTCGAGGCCGGCGCGCGCGTGCCCGAGGCCGACCCCGAGAACCATTCGGTGGGCCTGGGCGGCTATCCGGACCGCGATGGCCACGTGACCCTGGACGCCTGCGTCATGGACCACCTGGGCAACCTGGGATCGGTCGCCTGCCTGGAGGACATCGTGCATGCGGTGTCGGTGGCGCGGCGGGTGATGGAACGCACTCCGCACGTGCTGCTGGTGGGCGAAGGCGCGCTGCAGTTCGCCCTGGCCCAGGGCTTCGAGCGCCAGAACCTGCTGACGCCCGCCGCCGAGCAGGCCTGGCGCGAATGGCTCAAGACCGCCGAGTACCAGCCGCAGCCGAACATCGAGCAGATGGGCAAACGCCCGCCCGCGCACGACCGCATGCCCGGCGCCGGCGAGGCCAACCACGACACCATCGGCATCCTGGCGCTGGACCACGCGCGCCATCTGGCCGGTGCCTGCACCACCAGCGGCATGGCCTTCAAGCTGCGTGGCCGCGTGGGCGATTCGCCGATCTCCGGCGCAGGCCTGTTCGTCGACGGCGAGGTCGGCGCCGCCACCGCCACCGGCGTGGGCGAGGAATGCCTGCGCATATGCGGCTCGCACACGGTGGTCGAACTGATGCGTCAGGGACGCACGCCCGAGGCCGCCTGCCGCGAAGCGGTCGAGCGCATCGCGCGCCGCTATCGACCGCCGCGCAAGGATCTGCAGATGGCTTTCATCGCCCTGCATCAAGACGGGCGCTACGGCGGCTACGCCCTGCAGCAGGGCTTCAGCTACGCCGTCACCGACGCCGGCGGCACGCGCCACGTCACGGCGCCGAGCCTGACATGAAGCGATCCGCGAGCGCGCCAGACAACAGCGTCCGTGCAACACGGGCGCAATGGGGAGCGGGGAAATGCCGTTGCACAGGTCGCGCCGGGTCACGCTGACCGACGTCGCCCAGGCCTGCGGCGTGTCGCGCGCGACCGTCTCGCTGGTGCTGCGCGGCAGCCCGCTGGTGCACGCCGAGACCCGCGCACGGGTCGAGGCGGAAATGCTGCGCCAGGGCTACGTCTACAACCGCGCCGCCGCCAACCTGCGGCAGCGGGTGTCGTCGACCGTGGCCCTGGTGATCAACGATCTGTCGAACCCGTTCTTCGCCGAATTCGCCGCGGGCGTGGACGAAGCGCTCGGCGAGCGCGGCTACGTCACCCTGCTCGGCTGCAGCAACGAATCGGCCGAGCGGGAGCGGATCGTGCTCGGGTCACTGGTGCAGCAGCACCCGGCCGCGATCATCCTGTCGCCGGCCGAGGACAGCACCGCGGCCGGCGTGGCTGCGGCGCTCGGCCCGCGCACGCCCTTGCTGGTGTTCAACCGTGCGCTGGGCGGCACCGCTCCGACCGGATTCCAGTTCGACTTCCTCGGCCTGGCCAACCGCAGCGGCGCCCGCCTGGCCACCGAACACCTGCTCGCGCGTGGCCACCGGAGGATCGTGTTTTTCGGCGGCCATGCGGACTCGAGCTCCTGCCGCGAACGGCGTCTGGGCTATCAGGATGCGTTGGCCGCTGCCGGCATCGCGCCTGATCCGGCCTGGATGATCGAATCCGCGCCCACGCGCCTGGACGCCTGCGCCCGCACCGCGGCGCTGTTCGCTGCGGTGCCCGACGCAACCGCC
>CAMLNE010000365.1 GCA_946481265.1 uncultured Panacagrimonas sp.
GCCGAGCTTCTCCATTGCCGACTTGCGCTGGCGCCGCACGGTCTCCACCGAGCGCTGCACGCGCCGCGCCGACGCCGGCGCACTGAGCCCGGCCGCGGCATGCACGAGCATCTCGCACTCGCGCGGCGACAGCTTCGTGTCGCGCGGCCTGCCTCCGGCGTGCAGACCCAGGCGCGGGGCGACGGCCGCATGGAATTCGTGCGCCATCACGAACAGCCGGTCGGTGACCTGGGACTGGCGCTCACGCCAGCCGCCGTGGCCACGGTGCGTCACCGCCGTGACGAACGCGAAGGCCCCGCCCGGCAGGTGGATCGGCACGGTCAGGCCATCGCAGATGCCGATGTCCTCGACGTAGCACAGCGCCTCCTTCTGCATCGCGCTGAGCCAGCTCGCGCCTTTTACCTGTTGCCAGTCGAGCGGCAGGGTGCGCGGATAACCCGCGTAGAGAAACGGATCCACGCGGGCGTAGCGAGACCATCCGCTCTCGACGCGCGCCGGCCAGTTGCGCCAGGCGATGTCCGGCGCGTTGTAGCGGCCGTCAGGTTCGCGCGCCCGCGCCATGAAGCCGTAGTCGACGGCATCGAACCCGAGCGTGTGGGTCGCCTCGGCCAGACGGTCGAGGGCGGCGTCGAAGGACCGGGCTCGGTGAAAGTGGTCGGTTTCGATCTGCATGGCCTTTCTCCTCGACGCGATCGCGGACCTGCGTCGAGGCAGGCCGTGGTCCGAGCCGGAACGCAGGCGCCGGGCTGGTGCGCGGGCGCCGGGCTGTCGCGCGGACAGGGGCCAGGGTAGCCCGGCGCCTTGGCTTCGTGCACATCAGCTCGCCTTGCGAAACGTCAGGTTGATCCGCAACGAGCCCAGCAGCGGATGCTGCGCCGCCTTGAGCGGCTGCACGCCGTGATACCGCATGCGCGATGGCCCGCCCCAGACGACGACGTCGCCGTGCACCAGGGGCACACGCTGCTGGCGGTCCGCGCGCCGGTCGCCGCCGAACAGGAAGGTGGCCGGCACGCCGAGGGACACCGACACGATCGGATGCGCGTAATTCCCCTCGTCGCGATCCTGGTGCAGGGTCAGGCGCGCACCGGGCTCGTAGCGGTTCACCAGGCACGCGTCGGGCCGGAAGTCCTCGAAGCCGCCCGCCGCCGCGGCGCGCAGCGCGAGGTCGCGCAAGGCGCCGGGCATCGGCGGCCACGGACAGCGGGTCTGCGGATCGATGGGATCGTAGCGATAGCCGCTGCGGTCGCTGACCCAGCCGAGCGCGCCGCAGTTGGTCATCGCCACCGACATCGTGTGGCCGCCGGGTGTGACGAGGTGACGGAACGGCGACCGCGCCGTGATGGCGTCGATCGCGGCCAGCAGGTCGTGCTGCACGTCGAGCGCGAAGCCGCGCAGCACGACCGCGCCCGGCGCGAGCGTTTCGGTTCCGGTATGCGGCGCCGCTTCGGCGAACAGGTCCCTCATGCGCGGCTGCTCAGCTGGCGTCGTGGAAGATCACGCCGAGCGTGTGGCGATGGCCCGAGCGCAGACGGCTCACGCCGTGGCGCAGGTTCACGCGATAGACGCCGCGCGATCCGTTGACCGGCCGGTGATGCACCGCGAACACCAGCGCATCGCCCTGCGCCAGCGGCACCACCTCGGCGCAGGACTGCATGCGTGGCCGCTGCTCGGTGAGCACGAACTCGCCGCCGGTGAAATCTGCGCCGGGCCTGGACAGCAGCACGGCCATCTGCAGCGGAAACGCGTGCTCGCCGTAGAGATCCTGGTGCAGGCAGTTGTAGTCACCCGCCGCGTAGCGCAGCAGCAGCGGCGTCGGCCGCGTCTGCCCGGCGGCGTGGCAGCGCTGCAGGAATCCGGCATGCGTGTCGGGATAGTCCACGTCGAGCTTCATCGCCCGGCTCCAGCGGTTGGCCAGCGGCGCCAGCTGCGCGTACACCTGCGTGCGCAGGACCGTGACGGGATCAGGCAGCGGGTAGGCGAAATACTGGTATTCACCACGGCCGTAGCCGTGGCGCGCCATCACGATACGGCTGCGAAAGCGCGCGGCCTGCTCGTAGAGCGCGACCACGGCCGCGCACTGCGACGCATCCAGCAGCTGCGGGATCAGCGCGCGGCCCTGCGCATCGAGCTCGTCGTGGACGCGCGGCCAGTCGACCGCGGCCAGGCGCCGTGCGAGCGCATCCTGCGCGACGGCCCCGCCGTCGTGGATCAGCGCGCTCAAGCGCGCGCCTCGCGATCCAGCAGCGCGCGCTTGCGCTCCACGCCCCAGCGATAGCCGGACAGCGCGCCGTCATGGCGCACCACGCGATGACAGGGGATGGCGACCGCGATCGCGTTGGCGCCGCAGGCCTGCGCCACCGCGCGCACGGCGCGCGGCATGTCGATGCGCCGCGCGATGTCCGCGTAGCTGGCGGTCTGGCCGGCCGGGATGCTGCGCAGCGCCTGCCACACGCGCTGCTGGAACGCGGTGCCGCGCACGTCGAGCGGAAGGTCGAGTCCGGTGGCCGGCGCCTCGACGAAGCCCACGCAGCGCGCGACGCGCTGCTCGAAGGCGGCGTCACCGCCGAGCAGCCGAGCCTTGGGGAAGCGATCCTGCAGGTCGCGCGCCAGCAGGTCGGGATCGTCGCCGAGCAGGATCGCGCAGATGCCGCGCCCGCTTTCGGCCACCAGGATCGAACCCAGCGAGCACTCGCCGACGGCGAAGCGGATCTCGGTGTTGGCGCCGCCGTCGCGATAGGCCGTGGGCGTCATGCCGAGGCGCTCGTTGGACCGGGCGTAGAAGCGCCCGTTGGAACCGTAGCCCGCCTCGAAGATCGCATCGGTGACCTTGCCGCCGCGCCGGGCGAGCTGTTCGCGCACGACGCGGTCGCGATGCGCCTCGGCGTAGCCTTTCGGCGTCAGGCCGGTGATGGCCTTGAACACGCGGTGGAAGTGGAAGCGGCTGATGCCGGCCTGCCGTGCCAGCGCCTCGAGGCTCGGCGCCGGGTCCGTGGTCTCGATCAGGCGGCAGGCCTGCGTGACCTTGGCGGCGTGCTGCTCGACCAGCGAGGGCTGGTCGGGCCTGCAACGCTTGCAGGGCCGGAAGCCCGCGGCCTCGGCAGCGGCGATGCTGGCGTGGAAATCGACGTTCTCGGCGCGCGCCGGGCGTGCGGCGCAGGACGGACGGCAGTACACCCCCGTGGTCTTCACGGAGTACCAGAAGCGGCCGTCGGCCGTCGCGTCGCGCGCCTGCACGCGCACCCAGCGCGGGTCGCGTTCGGTCTGGCTTGCCCGGTCCTGGATGTTGGCCCTGGTGTTCATGGTGTCGGTCTCGGTCTGGATGATGATGCCGATCCCAATCTATGCCTGCCCGGTGACGACGGCACTCCGGGTCTTGCGGTCGAATCCGGGACGCGGCGATTTACCGACCTCTCCCATTTTGTCTCCCGCTCCCCGTCACCGCGGGTCGGGGTGAGGGACAGGGCTTGAGCGGCAACGGACTGCCATGCGCGGGCGGCCGCAAAGCCTGCCCCTCCCCCAGCCCGCGTCCCCTGCGGTGAAGCTGCATGGGGAGAGGGAGCACATCAGCTCGCCTTGCGACATCGGGTGGTTGCGCGCAGTCGAATCGATCCCGGCATGCATCGACGTGCTTCTGCACCCTTTCCCCGCGACAGCGGGGGAGAGGGGACAGTGACCCGGCACTACTCCGCCGGCTGGCTCCGGACCCGCTTCACTGCCGTCTGCCAC
>CAMLNE010000366.1 GCA_946481265.1 uncultured Panacagrimonas sp.
CGCAGCACGCCGATCTGGCGATCGATTTCGTATTCCAGCGCGCGCTGCACGTAGGCCCGGTGGTCGGCCAGGCTGGCCAGCGGCTCGGACAGGTAGCGGAACAGTTCGGGGCTGTCCGCCGCGGCGAACAAGGCATCCGCATCACCGGCCGCCAGCGGCTCCAGGACCACGTGCCTGCCCTCGAGCCGGACTGGCGCAGGTGCGCTCATCTCTCAGGACTTGAAATGCTCGACACGGATGCGCGTTGCATCTTCGCGCACGAAGGGCAGCGCGAGCAGGCGCTGCATGGCAGCGTCGAAACGGCGCTCCTGCACGCAGCTGGTGATCAGCGCGACGGTTGCGTCCTCATGATCGCGCGGCTCCTTCTGCAGGATCGCCTCGATGCTGATGTCGGACTCGGCCAGCACGCCGGTGATCGCCTTGAGCACGCCCGGCTCGTCGGCCACGCGCAGGCGCAGGTAGTAGCAGGACCGGATCTCGCCGATGCCGAGCAGCGGCAGGGGGCGGATCGCCTCGGGCTGGAAGGCCAGCGCCGGCACCTGGTGCCCTGCACCGACCCCCAGGCCGCGCGCCACGTCGACCAGATCCGCCACCACGGCCGAGGCGGTGGCATCACCGCCGGCGCCGCGACCGTAGAAGCCGACCGGGCCGACCGTGTTGCCCTCCACGAGCACGGCGTTGAGCACGCCATCGACCCTGGCGATGAGCTGGTCGTCGGCCACCAGCGTGGGATGCACGCGCAGCGAGACCCCGGCGTCGGTGCGCTGCGCGATGCCCAGCAGCTTGATCCGGTAGCCCAGCGTCTGCGCGACCTGGATGTCCTGCGCGGTGATCTTCGAGATGCCCTCGATCGACACCGCGTCGAAGGACAGGGGGATGCCGAAGGCGATGCTGGCCAGGATGGTGAGCTTGTGCGCGGCGTCCACGCCCTCGATGTCGAAGGTCGGATCCGCTTCGGCATAGCCGAGCTTCTGCGCATCGGCCAGCGCATCGGCGAACGACTGCCCCTTCACCGCCATCTGCGTGAGGATGTAGTTGCAGGTGCCGTTGATGATGCCGGCCAGGCTGGACACGCAATTGCCGGCCAGGCCCTCGCGGATGCTCTTGATGATCGGGATGCCACCGGCAACGCTGGCTTCGAAGGCCACCGGCACGCCGGCCCTGGCTGCCGCCGCGAAGATCTCGTTGCCGGCCTCGGCCAGCAGCGCCTTGTTGGCGGTGACCACCGGCTTGCCGCGACCCAGCGCGGCCAGCATCAGCGAGCGCGCCGGCTCCATGCCGCCGATCGCCTCGATCACGATGTCGACATCGGCCTGCTGCGCCAGGCGCATCGGGTCGGCCACGATCTCGATGCCGTCCAGCGAGACCTCGCGCTGGCGCGACGGGTCGCGCGTGCTGGCGTGGGTGACCACCAGCGGCCGGCCGAGGCGACGGGCGATCTCCTGCGCATTGCTGCGCAGTACGCGTACCACGCCCTGGCCAACCGTACCCAGGCCGATCAGGCCGACGCGGATCGGCTCGGGATTGCTCACTTTCTGGGACCTTCCTTCAGCAGTTTCTTGATGCCCCGCACGGCCTGGCGGGTGCGGTGCTCGTTCTCGATCAGGGCGAAGCGCACGTGGCTGTCGCCGTATTCGCCGAACCCGATACCCGGCGACACCGCAACCTTGGCCTCGTTGAGCAGGAGCTTGGTGAACTCGAGCGAGCCGAGCTCGCGGAAGGGCTCGGGAATCTGCGCCCACACGAACATCGTGGCCTTGGGCTTCTCCACCTTCCAGCCGGCCGCGTTGAGCCCGTCGCAGAGCACGTCGCGGCGCAGCTTGTACATGCTGCGGATCTCCGCCACGCAGTCCTGCGGACCCTCGAGCGCGGCGATGGCGGCGACCTGGATCGGCGTGAACATGCCGTAGTCCAGGTAGCTCTTCATGCGCGCCAGCGCCGACACCAGAGTCGGGTTGCCGCACATGAAGCCGACCCGCCAGCCCGGCATGTTGTAGCTCTTGGACAGCGTGAAGAACTCGACGGCGATGTCCTTGGCGCCCGGCACCTGCAGGACCGATGGCGCGGTATAGCCGTCGAACACCAGGTCGGCGTAGGCGATGTCGTGGACCAGCCAGATGCCGTGCTCGCGACAGATCGCGACCGTCTTTTCGAAGAACGCCAGATCCACGCACTGCGTGGTCGGATTGCCCGGAAAGTTCATCACCAGCATCTTCGGCGCCGGCCAGCATTCCTTGATGGCGCGCTGCAGCTCCTCGAAGAAATCAACCTCCGGCGTCAGGCGCACGTGGCGCACGTCGGCGCCGGCCAGCACCACGCCGTAGGGATGGATCGGGTACGCCGGGTTGGGCACCAGCACCACGTCGCCCTCGGCCAGGGTCGCGAACGCCAGGTGCGCGAGGCCCTCCTTCGACCCGATGGTGGCGATCACCTCGGTCTCGGGATCCACGTCCACGTCGTAGCGCTGCTTGTACCAGCGGCTCATGGCCCGGCGCAGGCGCGGGATCCCCCTGGACACCGAGTAGCGGTGCGTATGGGTGCCGTCCTCGTCGTGGATCTCGGGACGCACGTAGTCGCTCTCGGTGCCGCGCACGGCGGCCTCGACCAGCTTGTCGACGATGTGCTTGGGCGTCGGCTGGTCCGGGTTGCCCATGCTGAAGTCGATGACGTCGTCTCCGCGAGCTCGGGCCGCCTTCTTCAGTTCACCGACGATATTGAAGACGTAGGGCGGAAGGCGCTGGATGCGCTGAAAGTTCGAGTTCACGTCGGGGCCACGCTGGAGGAGGGCCAAAGAGGGCGAAACGGGCCGCGTATTAGACACGCCCCCACCGTCCCCCGCAATGAAACCGCGCTGCGCACGCGCCGTCGTCGCGCCCGTGCCGGTCTCGCCCCCCTTCCCCGCATCGCTCGTCATGTCGGCGCGGGTCGCGCCTGCGGGTGCTAGGTCGATTCCGCCCTCGCCCTGGCCGAGGCCGGCTCCATACAATGCCGGCGAGGCGGCGAAAGAAGATGCCGGGCCGGCATGGCGACGGCGTCGCAGACCCGTCCGGGACCTTGGTTCGTCCGCAGTCGCCCCCAGCTTGTTACCGCGCCCTACCCCTTCCTCCGTTCCTCCTTCCTGATTTCCGGCTTTCCCAATGAGCAATCACCATCCCCTCATCATTCTCGGCTCCGGTCCGGCCGGTTACACCGCGGCGGTCTACGCCGCGCGCGCCAACCTCAAGCCGGTGCTGATCACCGGCCTCGAGCAGGGCGGCCAGCTCATGACCACCACCGAGGTCGACAACTGGCCCGGCGACGTGCACGGCCTGATGGGCCCGGCACTGATGGACCGCATGCAGAAGCATGCCGAGCGCTTCGACACCAAGATGGTGTTCGACCACATCCACGTGGTGGACCTGAAGAGCCGCCCCTTCAAGCTCAAGGGCGACGCCGGCGAATACAGCTGCGATGCGCTGATCATCGCCACCGGCGCCTCGGCGCGTTACCTGGGCATGGAGTCCGAGACCGCCTTCAAGGGCAAGGGTGTCAGCGCCTGCGCGACCTGCGACGGCTTCTTCTACAAGGGCCAGGATGTGGCCGTGATCGGCGGCGGCAACACCGCGGTCGAGGAAGCGCTGTACCTGTCGAACATCGCCGACAAGGTCACGATCGTGCATCGCCGCGACCGCTTCAAGGGCGAGAAGATCCTGCATGACAAGCTGTTCAAGCGACAG